>CAZDNN010000715.1:0-2979 GCA_964506385.1 uncultured Planctomycetota bacterium | reverse complement strand
TGACACGTCCGAGAGGTGAGGGCGAGGCAGAAGGAAGGTCTCCGGCACCGCCTTTGCCTGGCGAGCTGGCCATATGCCGAAGCCAATGCCTCCGCCCCCCTGAAGCAGGCTTTTCTGCCTCGCCCTCTGAGAAGAAGACAGCGTGCAAAAAGGCGTGCCAATCGCCTGCGGCGGCGGGCCCACACTTCGCTGAAGTGTTAGACTTGCTCGCGAGCTCATCCCCAGGGCACTGCGAGGAGAGGATTTGCCATGAGCGTGCTGGGACTGGACATCGGGACGACGGGCTGCAAGGCCGTGGTGTTCGCCCCCGACGGCGAGATCCTGGCGTCGGCCTACGAGGAGTACCCACTGGTCTTCCCGCGGCCGGGCTGGGCGGAACTCGACAGCCACGGGGTCTGGGCAGCGGTCCAGCGCGTCGTCGCTGCGGCGGCATCCGGGGCGTCGGACCCCGTCGAGGCGCTCAGCGTCTCGGTCTTCGGCGAGAGCTTCCTGCCTGTGGACAGCAGCGGGGAGCCGCTCTACAACACCATCCTGTCCTTCGACGCCCGCGCCCAGGCGCAGGCCGACCGGCTGGCGGAGAAGCTTGGCCGCGAGGCCATCTTCCAGATCACGGGCATGCCCCAACACTCCAGCTACACGGTCAATAAGGTCATGTGGCTCCGCGACCACGAGCCCGAGATCTTCAAGAGCGCCTCGAAGATGCTGCTGTGGGAGGACTACTTCTGCCTGAAGTGCGGGCTCGAGCCCCACGTGGACTACTCGGTGATCGGCCGCACCCTGGCGCTCGACGTGCGGACCAAGCGCTGGGCGGAGCCCATCTTCGAGGCTGCCGAGCTCGACCCGGGGCTCTTCGCCACCCCCTGCCCGTCGGGTCAGGTGCTCGGCGAAGTGAGCCGGAAGGCCGCCGCGCAGCTCGGCCTGCCGCCTGGGGTCAAGGTCGTCGCCGGCGGGCACGACCAGCCTGCCTGCGCTCTGGGAGCCGGGGTCGTCGCGCCGGGCGTAAGCACCGATACGACGGGCACCGTCGAGTGCATGACCATGGCCATGGCCGAGCCCGTGCTGACCGACGCGATGCTCGCCTCGAACATCTGCGTCTACCCCCACGTCGTGCCCGGCCGCTATGTGTCGCTGGCGTACCTCTACACAGCGGGCAGCATCCTGCGCTGGTTCCGCGACCACTTCGGCGCCGACGCCCGCGCCGTTGCCGAGAGCACGGGCCGCGACGTCTACGACGTGCTGATCGACGCGGCGCCCGACGGCCCCATCGACCTCTTCCTCCTCCCCCACTTCCAGGGCAGCGGCACGCCGTACCTCGACAGCGACTCCCGCGGCCTCCTCGCCGGCCTCACCCTCAACACGCAGGCTCAGGACGTCACCCGCGCCATCCTCGACGGCGTGGCGTACGAAATGCGGATGAACCTCGAGGCGGTGCAGGCTGGTGGCCTGGCGGTCGAGAAGTTCTGCGCCATTGGCGGCGGCTCCCGCTCCGACGCCTGGTGCCAGACGAAGGCCGACGTCACCGGCCTGCCTGTGGATGCGCTGGACGTCAGCGAGGCGGGCTGCCTTGGCGTCGCGATGCTCGCCGGCGCGGCTACGGGCATCTGGCCGTCCATTGACGAGGCGATCTCCCAGCTCGTGCGCGTCCGCCAGTCCTTCGCGCCCGATCCCGCGCACCAGGCGCTCTACGAGCGGGCCTTCGAGGTCTACCGCCGCATCTACGCGAGCTGCGCCGACCTCAACCACGCCATCGCCGCCTTCGCCGGCGAGCTCCACGACCTGCGGAAGGGCGCGCGGTAAGCGGCCCTGCACCAGATGCCGCCCGACCCTTGATACGGCGTGAGGGGAGGGGCCGCCGCGGGGCAACGACGCTCGGCCTGCGACCCGCGCTGGAGCGCGCCCGGGCGGGGCCCAAGAGGGAGCGTCACTGTCCGATCATCTTGCGGATCTCGTCGGCGAGGGCGTCGGCGAGGCGGTCGGCGGGGACCGTGCGGATCATCTCGCCGCCGCGGAAGAGGTAGCCCTCGGTCTTGCCGCCGACGACGCCGATATCGGCGTCCTTTGCCTCCCCAGGGCCGTTGACGATGCAGCCCATGACCGCGATGCGGAGCGAGGGCGGCGCACCGCGGACGGCCTCCTCCACCTGAGCGACGAGGCCCGCCACGTCGTACTCGCACCGCCCGCAGGTCGGGCACGAGATGATCTCGGGATGCCGGCGCTCGCGGAGGCCGAGCGAGGCCAGGATGTCGTAGGCCACGTCGATCTCGCGGTGCGGAGGCCCCGTGAGCGACACGCGGATCGTGTCGCCGATCCCCTCCGCGAGCAGCACCCCCAGGGCCACCGCTGACTTCACGGTCCCGACGCCCGGCGGCCCGGCCTCGGTGACGCCGAGATGGAGCGGGTAGTCGCACCGCGCGGCGACCGCGCGGTTGGCCTCGATCGTGGCGAGGACGCCCGATGCCTTGAGCGAGAGCACGATGTCGCCGAACCCCAGCTCCTCGAACTGGCGGCAGTAGCCGAGCGCCGTCTCGACCATGAGCGGCACGAGGTCGGCCTCGTCGTCCACCACGTCGAGGCCCTGCCGCTCGCGGACGGAGCCGGAGTTGACGCCGATGCGGATCATGATGCCGGCGTCCCTGGCGGCGAGGACGACGTCGCGGACGTGCTCCGGCTTCTTGAGGTTGCCGGGGTTGAGGCGGATGCCGTCGGCGCCGGCCTCGATGGCGGCGAGCGCGAGGCGGTGGCTGAAGTGGATGTCGGCGATGAGGGGGACGGCGATCTGCTCGCGGATGGCGGGCAGCGCCTCAGCCGCCGCGCGGTCGGGCACGGCGACGCGGATGATCTCGCAGCCCCGCTCTTCGAGCTCGCGGGCCTGGTGGACCGTCGCAGCCACGTCGGCGGTCGGCGTGTTGGTCATCGACTGCACGGAGATGGGCGCATCCCCGCCGACGGGGACGGCGCCCTTGTGGACCACGCGGGTCT
>CAZDNN010000714.1:0-2981 GCA_964506385.1 uncultured Planctomycetota bacterium | reverse complement strand
CGTCGTAGGACGCGAAGGCCGCCGGCTCGGCCCGTCCCTTCAGCGCCGCCCGCCCGCGCTCGATGTTCTCGGGGCTGCGGCTGCACAGCGCCGCGATCTCCGCGCCCTCGACCCGCAGGAAGTTCGGGATATGCACGTCGCACGCCCACCAGCCCAATCCGACGATGCCGATCCGCACGCTGCTCACGCTGGCTCCTCCAATCGATGCGCCACTGGGGCGCCATTGTAGCCCGCGTCCAGGGGCGATCAAGCCCCCTCGTCCGCGCGTCCGCGATCCTTGACATGCCTGCCGGCAAGGGCTATACTCCGGAGTGGCCAAGCTTCGTGCCGGCGAGGAGGCGTTGTCGATGGCTGAAGTCGCCGAGGTGATGACGTTCGAGGAAGCGGAGGCACGTTACGCGGGCAAGTGGCTCGCGTTGGAGGTGGTGTCCGAGGGTGAGGGGGGCATGCCGCGGGAGGTCCGCGTGCTCGAGCAGGCCGACACCCGAGGCGAGGTCTGCGAGAAAACGCGCTCACTGCACGACATCCTCATCGCGTATGCGGGCCCCGTCGCGCCGGAGGGTTGGGAGTTCCTGTTCGTGGCCGGTGGTCTTTCCTGCTGAAGCTGGCCGAGGTCCCCATGGGATTCAGGATCGCCCCCGGCCTGCCTGTTCTCCTCCCCGTGCAGGTTCATGGGCCGATGGAGGTCCGGCGTGTGTGGGGCATGCTCGACACTGGCGCGTCGGTGATGACCATCCCGCCACAGGACGCGGCGATCCTGGGATACGATGTGGACGCTGCCCCGACAGTGAGTATCGTCACGGCCGGTGGCGCCGCCGCGGCGCCCCGTATCGTCCTGCGGCGCGTGGTCGTGGCGGGCTACCGGGTAGAGAACGTGCCCGCGCTGTGCGTTGAGTTGTCGATGACGCGGGCCTCGGCGCTGCTGGGCCTCAGCCTGCTCTCACGCCTCGACTTCAGCTTTGACCACAAAGCCGGAAGGCTCACCATCACGGACCCTTGAGGGGGCGTCATGGACCGAGTGCTCGAGTTCGTCGAGCAGCACGCGCCGGAGATTCACGAGCAGATGCTCGGGCTGTGGCGCGGCGGCATCGTCGAGATCGACCGGGAGGCGCAGGAGGTGCGCCTGCGCGAGGAGCCGGCGCCGAGCGCCGAGGCGCGCAGGCAGTTCGAGGAGCTGGCGGCGGCGATCGCCACGATCCGCGCGTTCCCCGAGCCGTCGCTCGCCGTCGGCGAGGCTGGCCCCGTGTCGGTCATCCTGTGCGGCGGGAAGGGCACGCGGATGCGGTCGCGGGAGACCCACAAGGTCTGCTTCCCTGTCCAGGGGCGCGCCGCCATCAACCGGGCGCTCGACGTCTACGAGCAGTGCGGGATACGTCGCCACGTCGTGGTCGTCGGGGTGCTCGGCGAGCAGGTGGTGGCCGAGGTGACGGGCGAGCGGGAGGGGGTGGACTTCGTCTATCAGCTCCACCCGATCGGCACGGGCAACGCGGCGAAGCAGGCGGCGTGGCTTCTCGAGCGGCAGTACTACGACGGCGACGTGCTGGTGGTGGCGGGCGACAAGGTGATCGACCCGCGGGCCGTGCGGAAGCTCCTCGCGGAGTTCCGCGAGCGCGACGCCGACCTGGCGATCACCGTGGCGCCGAAGTCACGGTGGCCGGACTCGGGCCGCATCGTGTTCCGCCGCGACGGCTCGATCGACTCGACCGTCGAGGCCCGGGACGTGGCCCGCGCCCGCGCGCTCCGCCGCGTCCTCGTCGAGAAGGAGGCGTCGCCCGAGCTCCGCAACGGCTACTTCCTGCGCATCCTGCGCCAGGCCGAGCCGCAGCGCGAGAAGGCGCGCCTCATGTTCGGCGAGCTCCTCGCACGCCTCGAGGGCGAGGACGAGACGCCCCTCCCTGCGCTCCGCGCCCTCATCGACGAGGACGATACCCGCTTCGTCATCCGCGAGGCCGATGGCCGCGATACCATCCTCACAGCCGACCAGCTCGAGGAGCAGACCTCGAAGGTCAACGTCTCGGTCTACTGCTTCAAGGCCCGCGCCCTCTACGACGCCCTCCGCGAGATCGCCGCCGACAACGCCCAGCAGGAGGAGTACCTCACCGACGCCGTCGCCATCCTCTCCCACGCGCGCCGCCCCGACGGAGCCTGGCGCTACAAGCTCATCACCGTGGACGTGGACGACCCCAACTGGGTCCTGGCCTACAACAACCCCGAAGAGCTGCTCGACATCGAGGACTACCTGCGCCGCCAGGAGGCCCTCGCCGCCGGCGTCGCCGAGCCTGCCCGCAGGCCGCGTCGCACGGTCGAGGAGTGGCTCAAGATCTTCGATGCCTGGGACCCCCGCCTCGTCCGCCGCTTCACCGAGATCTACGGCGACGACCCCGCGCTCCATCACGAGCGCTACGGGGCCTACCGCGACACGCTCCTGGAGTTCGCGCGGGTATACGGCCCCGAGGCCGAGGTCCTCATCATTCGCTCCCCAGGCCGCGTGAACCTCATGGGCCGCCACGTCGATCACCGCGGCGGCCACAACAACCTCATGGCCATCAACCGCGAGGTCCTGATGGTCGTCGCCGAGCGCCCAGACAACAACGTGGCGCTCCACAACGTGGACTTCCAGCAGTTCAAGTTCCGCACCTTCAACATCGGCGAGGTCGTCGCCTCCCTCGATTGGGACGACTGGATCTCGACGATCAACAGCGAGACCGTCCTGCGCATGGTCCGCGAGGCGGGCGGCGACTGGGCCAACTACATCAAGGCCGCGGCGCTCCGGCTCCAGGAGAAGTTCCGCACCCGCAGGGTCCGTGGGATGAACGTGATGGTGAGCGGGAACATCCCGATGGGCGCTGGGCTCAGCTCGTCGTCGGCCATGGTGGTGGCCGCGGCGGAGGCGATCTGCGAGGTCAATGGCCTGAACATCACGCCCCAGCAGTTCGTCAACCTCTGCGGCGAGGGCGAGTGGTTCGTCGGCACCCGCGGCG
>CAZDNN010000713.1:0-2995 GCA_964506385.1 uncultured Planctomycetota bacterium | reverse complement strand
CTCGCGGCTGGCGAGGCCGCCGACATCGTCCGCCGGCACCTCGACCGCTTCAAGACGCTCACCTCGCTGACCCTCCGCGTCGAGCGACAGGTGACGCGCCGGGGGAAGACGACCACCGAACGGTGGACCCTCTACCAGAAGGGGCCAACCCGCTTCCGCCTGGACTTCGAGTTCCCCGTCCGCCGTCTCATCACGATCAACGAGCGGGAGCTCTGGGAGTATGTGCCCCGGGCGAAGCGCGCGGCGCGCACCGACCTGAGCGGCC
Source organism: uncultured Planctomycetota bacterium (assembly GCA_964506385.1). Taxonomy (GTDB): domain Bacteria; phylum Planctomycetota; class PUPC01; order DSUN01; family DSUN01; genus CAZDNN01. The sequence goes on along the minus strand of CAZDNN010000713.1, from coordinate 2,730 downwards.
TCTCGCCCGATGAACGCGCAGAGCTTCTGCGGCAGGTACTCAAGCGTGTCGCTGTCCCCGGCCTGCGCCTGAATGCCGGAGGGCCGCAGGCCGAGTTGATCGACCGCGGGACAGCCACGGTGCAGGGGCGTCCCGTGCATCGCATCGAGTGTCGCGGGCGCGAGGGCAACGGCCGCTCGGCCCGCGGCGCGATCGACGCCGAACGCCTGGTGCTCCTGCGCTGCGAGTTCCTGGACGAGGATGGGCACGTGGTGGCGACCACGGAGGCCGACCGGGTCTTCGAGGCGGCGCCGGGCTTCTGGTTCCCTCGCCGCGTCGCCTACAAGGGGCTGGGGGGCCGCGGCCTGACGCAGACGGCGACGTTCAAGCGGGTGGCCGTGAACGCGGCCCTGGAGGATGCCCTCTTCGAGTTCGCCGTGCCCGACGGCGTCGAGGTCGTCGAGATGAATCCGGGAAAGCCTTGACAACGCTCGCCCCCTCCCCAATAATGGCCCCGTGCAGGCTTCGGCCTGCCGGAGTGACGAGACAGGGACGTCCGACTCAGGAACAGACTGGAAAGGAGGTGAGGCGCGTGAAGAGAGCCGTATGTGTAGTCGTGCTCGTGGGGTTGTGCCTGGCACTGGCGCCATCGCTGGCCGAGGCGCAGGCGACGCAGCCGCAGCCCCCGGGCGTCATGCTGCCCCCGATGGGCGGTGCCGTGGGGCAGGCAAAGCCAGGCGCCGTGGTCCTGTCCGTGGTGATGCCGGGCACAGGCGAGTGGCTGAACCGCGGGTTCGAGGGCTCGTTCCCCATCACCGAGTGCATCCTCGGCTACGTCTGTTGCTTCGTGCAGATGTCCTCCGCGCTGGACGCCGCGGCAGGCGACCGCGCGCAGAACAAGATTCGCATCGACTTCTGGTCGAAGCCGATCCCCGAGCAATAGCGCCACAGCGAGTCACTACCGCAGCCCTGGGCGGCTCGCCCGCTCAGGGCTGCCCTCGCTCTCGCCCCGAGCGCGCGGCGGGGCGGCGGAACCAGAAATCGTTGTCGGAGACGGGGTCGAGCAGGCGCAGCTCGCCACCGATGATGGTCAGGGGGTAGGTGATCGTGTCGTCGTGGTAGCGGATGGCGCGCTCGCAGCCCATGATCCACCCCAGCAGCGGCCCGTGACGGCGAATCGCCTCCCGGCAGTACGCGCCGCACGTCGGCTCGAACCGACAGGTCCGCATCCCGTCCACCTGCGACAGATAGTCCCTGTAGAGCACCATCAGCCACCCCGACGGGCCCCTCGCCCGGCCGCGGCTCTCGCCCTCCGCCTTCACGGCGTCATCCTCTGGCCACCAGCCGCTTTGCGCCGCACGCACCGGTTGCGACAGCCCCACAGCAAGGAGGAAGCTCACCCCGACCACCGGCCACCGTCCACCGTCCACCGCGTTCCCCCTTCCGTCAGATCCCGTGCTTCCCTCGAAGCTCGTCCACCGCCTTCTGCGCGCGCTCGCGGTTCACCCGATGCGCCCAGTTCACGGCGCCGAAGATGCTCCCCACGTAGAAGTTGGTGCCGAACAGGCCGAGGACCGTCCCCGCCGCCTCGGCGCCCTCGGCGAAGCCCGACCCCGCACCCCAGCCCAGCAGCCCGTTCACCACGAACGCTACGAGCCCGTCCTTGTAGCGCCCGCAGTAGACGTGCCCGAGGCCCGGCACGATGCCCAGGATGCCCGCGAGCAGCGGCGACCTGTGGCGGCGACGGGCCAGCCTGCGCGCCGCGTCGGCGAGCTGGCCGGCGGCCTCGGCGAACCGGCTGGGCGGCCCGATCGCGCGAAACGCCGCTTCCGCCAGCTTGAAGCGGTGGGCAAGGAGCAGGCACCACGCCTTCCGCCACCGCGCCTCATGCACCTCCGGCGCTTCGGGATGGTCGGCGAGGAACTCGTCGTAGGCCGACGCCGCCGCCTCGAACCGCCCCGCGCGGAAGCGCACGTCGGCGCGGGTCAGCGTGGCCCAGCGGCGCAGCTCGGCACCCGCCGCGCCGCCTTCGAGCTCGGTGAGCCACGCCTCGGCGTCGTCCCAGCGCTCGGCCGCGATGTAGCACCCCGCGATGGCCCGGCGCGCGGCCTCCGCGTGCCGGGTCTGCGGGTAGTGGAAGAGCAGGCGGCGGTACTCGGTGATGGCGCGGTAGTGGTCCTGCTCGTCGCGGAGCTTGTTGGCGAACTCAAGGAGGCCCTGCTCGGAGTTCGGCGGCAGCCGCTCGGCGCCGCGGCCGGCCGTCGCGACGAGGCAGATCGTCGCGAGCAGCGCGGCGGCGAGGTTGATCTCTCGCGCCCGGAGCGCTAGACTTCCCATCGTGAGCCCCCTGCCGCCGCGTGAAGTGTTCATATGGCGATTCTCCGCATACTGGGCGTCGTGCTGCTGCTCGTCGTCTGCCTGCCCGCGACCGCCGGCGAGGCCGAGACGGCGAAGCTGGAGGCCGAGCTCGAGGCGAAGCTGGCCGAGCGGCATCGCCGCGCGGTGGCCCTCGCCCAGCTCTACTACGCCAGCGGCGACTGGCGACGGGCCGCCGAGCACTACGAGGCGGCGCGCAGAATCCGCGACGACGACACCGGCGTCCTAACGCAGCTCGCCAGGCTCTACGCCACCCATCGCGACGACCGAAAGCTCCTGTCGGTGCTCCAGGCGCTGGTCCGGCTCCAGCCCAGGTCGATCGGCTGGCTGCGCGAGCTGGGCTCGTGCTACTACCGCCTCGGCGAGCACCAGAAG
>CAZDNN010000712.1:0-3004 GCA_964506385.1 uncultured Planctomycetota bacterium | reverse complement strand
CATGGCCCGCTGCCCCGTCGCCGACGCCGCCCGCCCCGATGCCTGGCGGAAGCTACACGCCGGCCGCTTCGACCAGCCTGGCCTCGGCGGCACGGACACGCCCGTCGTCTCGGCAAAGGCCATGACGGCGGATGCGTTCCTCCCCCACGTCGTCTACTGCGCGCCCCTGCGCAGGTTCATCATGGTCTTCTGCGTCAACGCCTATCGCGAGCTCAGCACGCAGCCCCACGTGAGCGGCATCTACCTCATCACGTCGGAGGACGGCATTCGCTGGGAGATGAGCGCCAAACGCCAGCTCCTGACGTCCTTCACGATTCCCCTCCACGGCAAGCCGCTCGCCTGGCAGCCCACCCTCGTGCTCGACGACGCGCCTGCCGCCAAGGGCTGGCTATACTACGCCTACACCGAGAGCTGGGGACACCAGCCCCCGCACAAGGCCCACCACCTCGTCGGCCAGCCCATCACACTCACGAGGCAGCCCGATGAAGCAGGCCACTGAGCGCGTCCGCGACCCGTGGTTCTGCCTGCCGGTCCTCGTGTGCATGGTGGCCGACGCAGGCGTCTCGCTGGCCTGCCAGCCCGCGGGCCTTGATGGCTTGCGTCGGCTCGGCATGTCCGCTATCATCTCCCCCAGGCAAGGCGCATCGCTCTCGTCCAAGGAGACAGCCGCAATGGGTGAGCAGGACGGCACGTCGCGTCGGCGCTTCCTCGGCGCCGCGCTGGGAGCAGGAGCAGCGGGCCTCGCCGCGTCGTGCGCGGGACCCAAAGGAGCGGTCGGAACCGCAGGGCCACAACACGGAAAGGGGCAAGGGATGAAGATCGGGTTCCACACCGACGCGTTCAACACGTCGTATCGCAGCTTCGAGGCCTGCCTGGCTTGGGCGCAAAAGAACGACGTCCACCGCATCGAGTGCGGCGTCATCGACGGCGTGAGCTGGCTCCACGGCCTCGGCTACCAGCCCCACTGCGCCCTCTACGAGGACCCCGCGCTCCTGCGGAAGAAGATGCTCAGCTACGGCGTCCAGTTCTCCCAGATCGACGCCGCCTTCCCCATGTCCGGCCCAGAGGGCGCCACGCGCGGCGTCGCCTACGTCCAGAAATCCATTGCTTGGGCCAAGCTCGTCGGCTGCCCGCACGTGGACACCACGGATGGCATGCACGCGCCAGAGGGCCTCGACGACGACGCGGCAATGGACCTGATGAGGTTCTGCTACGAGCAGATCATCCCTGTCGCCGAGGCTCACGGGATCATCGTCAACATCGAGCCCCACGGCTACTTCACCACCCGCCCCGAGATGATGGAGAAGATGCTCGCCTTCGTCGATAGCCCCTACCTGCGGATGAACATGGACACCGGCAACACCTTCATCGCGGGCCAGGACCCTGTGGCGTTCCTCAAGAAGTTCATCGCCAAGGTAAGCCACGTCCACATCAAGGACGTCTCGGAGTCCCTCGCCGCCGCCACCCGCGGCAAGCAGACCGGCATCGCCGTCAGCCAGTGTGCCATCGGCGACGGCGTCAACGCCGACAACATCCGCACCTGCCTCGCCATGCTCCGCGACCACGGCTACGACGGCGTCCTCTCCATGGAGTGCGAGGGCCAGGGCGGCCCCATGATCGAGAAGTCCCTCGCCTGGATGCGCAAGACCTGCAAGGAACTCAACATCGCCACCACATGACCCGCGCACGGGTCGTGCGCCAGGGAACTGAGCAGAAGGACCAAGATGCTCACCAGGTCCATCAGCCTCTGCATCGCCGCATTCGCGCTCACGGCTGTGGCCGCGGACGTGCCGAAAAGAAAGATCGCCATGCTCCCCGGCCCCCCCAGCCACGGCTTCGGGTGCCACGAGCACAAGGCAGGCCTCATGCTCCTCGCCCGGCTCCTCAATGACAACGTGCCGACCGTCCAGGCCACTGTGATCCCCGAAGGCTGGCCCAAGGACCCCAAGGCATTAGACGGCGTGTCCGCCATCGTCATCGATTGCGACGGCGGCAGCATCATCCGCCAGCATCTCGGCGAACTCGACGCCCTGATGAAGAAAGGCGTCGGCCTCGCCGTCCTCCACTACGCCACCTGCGTGCCCAAGGGCAAGCACGGCGACGCCATGCTCCGCTGGATCGGCGGCTACTTCGAGACCCATTGGTCCGTGAACCCCACATGGATGGCCGACTTCAAGAAGCTCCCCGAGCACCCCATCACCCGGGGCGTCCGGCCCTTCCGCATCCGCGACGAGTGGTACTACCACATGCGATTCGTCCCCGACATGAAGGGCGTCACCCCCATCCTCACCGCCGTCCCGCCCGACAGCACCCGCAAGCGGCCCGACGGCCCCTACTCCAACAACCCCACCGTCCGCTCCCGCATGGGCATGCCCGAGCACGTCGCATGGGCATACGAGCGGCCCGACGGCGGCGGACGCGGCTTCGGCTACACCGGCAACCACTTCCACTGGAACTGGGCTCACGACGACGTCCGCACCCTCGTCCTCAACGCCCTCGTCTGGATCGCCGGCGCCGAGGTCCCGCCCGGCGGCGTCCGCACGAAGACCCCCACCATCGCCGAGCTCGAAGCCAACCTCGACACCCCCCGTCCGCCCGGCGTCAGCGCCCAGGCCATCCAGCGCTTCATCGACGACTTCAAGCGGCCTCCCCGCCGCAAGTGAGCGGCCCTTCCTTATGCGCGACAAGCCGCCCGCGGTCGTGGTCGCCGAAGGGGGAGCCGCTGCTGAGGACGCATGGCAAGGTGGCGGAGGCGATGGAGGAACTGGCAAGAAGACTGGAAGTGGGAGGTGATTGCCGATTGCCGATTGAGAGCAGGGAGGAGCCGGCGGCGCCGACCCCGCCGGGGGCGTTCTGCTCACGCGTCACGAATCACGCATCACGCATCGCGCGCGGAAAGGCCCGCGCCGAGGGGGCTCGACGCGGGCCTTTGGGTGCAGTGTGCGACGGCCCTCAGTGCGTCATCGCGTAGACGATGACGTTCATCCCGATCCGAAGGCCGTCC
>CAZDNN010000711.1:0-3012 GCA_964506385.1 uncultured Planctomycetota bacterium | reverse complement strand
CTGGAGGCCCCAGCCCGTGCGGCCGTGCCACGGCAGGCGGTCGCCGTGCATGAAGGTCAGCCCGCGCAGGACGATTCCCCGGACGGGCGTGTCGCTCGGCCCGTCGTAGTCGATGGTGCCCTCGATGCGGATCAGCTCGGTGAGCGCCGGCGCCACGATGCCGCCGCTCGGGCGGTCGCCTTCGGGCCAGAGATAGAGCAGGCCCTTCGTGGTGTCGAGCACCCACTCGCCGGGCTCGTCGAGCGCCTCGAGGACGTTCTCGACCCACGCCGTCGGGCGGTCGGTCATCCCGTTCCGCCCCAGCGGGTAGGTGCCCGGCACAGTGGTGCGGAGGGTGCGGGTGGCCGGGTCGATGGACTCGACGGGCAAGAGGTTCATCACCCAGAAGCAGCAGGGGATAATGCGCAGCTCGGCGTCGGCCAGGCTCGTATAGGGTCCGACGGTGCCCTTGGGGAACTGGACGGTGCGGTTGTCGCTCTTTGTGCCGCGGGGGGTGCTGTTGGTCTGTCGGAAGCCCTTGGTGCGAGCGCGGGGCAGCTCGCGGTCGCCGTCGAAGAGCGTGTAGAACCGCCCGAACGCCGCGACGTCGGCCACCCACACCTTGCCACGCGCCGCATCGGGCAGCTCGGCGGGCGGCTCCTCGAGCCGACGCCAGTTCGTGACCGGGCGTCCCGAACTGAAGACTGGGCGCTCGCCGGGGTACGCGGCATAGGCGATCGTCCCATCCTCGGGCGCGGAGTCGGGCAGCGAGAAGACGACCGTCTCCGACAGGCGGTAGGTGCCGCCCCGGACTAGGACGGTCGCGTTCCCGCGGCCTCGGCGGATCAGGCCGCGGACCGCGTCGCGTGCGCGCGCCAGGGTCGCGAAGGGGCCGTCGCTCGCATCAGCGTTCGGCGCCGCGAGCGTGCCCGACCAGGCGTCGTTCCCGTCCGTGGCCACGAAGAAGTCGGCGGCGGGCGGCTGGGCCCCGGCGTCTCTCCTGGGCGCGGCGTGCTGACAGGCGAGCCCCGGAAGGAGGAGCAGGGCGCCCGCAGCGAGGCCCAATCGCCAGCCGGCCATCGCCGATCGCAAAACAGGGCTCCCTTCAGCGGTACTGGCCGTACTCGACGAATGCCTCGGCCATGGCGCGGATGCGCTCGTCGCTGTGCTGCACGGCCAGGGGCGAGGGGTACCACTTGGCGATGAAGCCGCCGTTGTAGCAGCCGAGGGTCTCGATGAGGCGGCGGGCGTAGGCACGGATGTCGTCGAGCGTGCCGTGCACCATCGTCTGCTGGATGTCAACGGGGCACCAGAAGGCAAGCCGTCCGCCGAACCGCTCGCCGAGCAGCTCGACGCCCATATTCTCCTGCTGGTCCATCTGGATGACGTCGAGGCCTGCCTCGATGAGATCGTCGAGGATGTCCACGATGTAGCCGCACGAGTGGAGGAAGGTGAGCATCCCCGCCTCGTGCGCCGCGTCGTACACCCGCCGGTAGCGTGGCTCAAAGAAGGTGCGGAACGTCTCGGGGTGGATGAACAGGCGGTCCTGGAGGCCCCAGTCGTCGCAGGAGATGATGCCGTGGACGCCCAGCTCGCGGAAGTGGCCGATGGCGTCGATCGCGATGTCGGCCATCCTGTCGAGCAGGCGACTCAGCCCGTCAGGATGCAGATACGGGTCCGTCATCGCGTTCTCGTTGCCGCGGAGGTAGTCGAGGCGGTGGATGAACGTCACGGGAGCGCTTGCCAGCACGAACTTGTCGCCCGCCTCCTTCACCCGCTCGGCTGCGGCCTCGTAGCGGGCGGGGAGGTCGTAGTTGGGGAAGGGGAAGTCGTCGAGCATCGCGTAGTCGGTCAGCGGGTGGCCCTTGACCTGGCCCATCGTGTGGTCGCCCTCGCCGAGCTTCACCCACACGCAGCCCCACTCGTCCTCGCCCTCCACGCCGGGCTTCCAGTCGGGGTCGGGGCCTGGCCCTACGCCGAAGAAGTCGCTGCCCCACGGCTCCGGCAGCGCCCGCGGCACCCGCTCCGGCCCGGTGAAGGCCACGGCCCGCTCGACCAGTTCGCGGCTCGTCATCATCGATGCCTCTCCTGGCGGCTCAGCGCTGCACCCAGAAGCGGAAGGCCCGGAGGCCCTCGATCGCCCAGTCGATCGGGATGTGCAGGCGGTCCGCGACGGCGTAGACGAAGCTCCAGAAGCGGACGTTGACCACGGGAACGTACCAGAGCGCCAGGAACAGCGCCCAGAGGGTCCAGCGGCCCGCCTGGTCGAGAAGGCGTCGCGACCAGGGGTCGAGGTACGGCGAGAGCGCACGGTAGCCGTCCAGCGGCGGCACCGGCAGCAGGTTCAGGGCCACGGCGGTGATCTGGAGCAGCGCCAGGAACGCAATGGCGTCCCACACCTCGCCCCCAGCGGCGGGAGCCAGGCGCAGCGCGGTCGCCAGAGCGATGGCCAACAGGAAGCTCGACGCCGGGCCAGCCAGCGAGACGGCCGTGCGCCAGCCCTTGCTCCGGAGACGATGCTCCTCGATGTAGACGGCGCCGCCCGGCAGGCCGATCCCGCCCAGCGCGAGGAACACGAGCGGCATCACCAGCGAGTACATGGGGTGGGTGTAGCGCAGCGGGTTGAACGTCAGGTAGCCCTTCTCCCGCACCGACGTGTCCCCGCCCCAGTACGCCACGATGGCGTGGGAGAACTCATGGAGGCACAGCGAGAACACCCAGCCGATCACCACAATCGCGAAGACCACGCCTGTCGCTCCTTCCCGTTCCCCGCGAATCATACCGGCCAATCTCCGGCCCGTCAACGTCACCGTCCGATGTGCTTGACACGGTCCGACACTTCAGCTAGCATTGCGGACGTGGGTGGATGCCCGCGACACAGCGAGTGGGGCGGCGCGTCCGGAGCCAGGGACTCGCAGGAATCGAGGAGAGATGACATGAGGATGCGTCGGATTGCGGCGATAGGGATCGCACTGGCCTGTTTGATGGTGGCCGTCGGCTGTCCGCAGCAGGAGGCCCTGAAGCCGGGCGGCG
>CAZDNN010000710.1:0-3018 GCA_964506385.1 uncultured Planctomycetota bacterium | reverse complement strand
GAGCTGTCGGGCTGGGAGGTGGGGGGCCTCATCGGGATGGTGTTCCAGCGCCCCGAGGCCCAGCTCTTCGCGCAGCGGGTGGAGGAGGAGGTCGCCTTCGGGCCTGAGAACCTCGGGCTGCCTCGCGCGGAGATTGCCGAGCGGGTGACTTGGGCGCTATCTGTGGGCAGGCTGACGGCGCTGCGGGGCCGGCCGACGGCGCAGCTCTCCCACGGCGAGCAGCAGCGGGTGGCGCTGGCCAGCGTCCTCGCCTTGCGGCCCCGGGTGCTGCTGCTCGACGAGCCGACCTCGTCGCTGGACGAGGCGTCGGCCCGGCGGGTGCTCGACGCCGTGGCCGCGCTGCGGCGCGACGCCGGCACGACGGTCCTCGCGATTGACCACAGGATCCGCCACTACGCGCAGCTCGCCGACCGGCTGGTGGTGCTGCGGGACGGGGAGGTGGCCTTCGACGGTGCGGTGGGCCGCCTGGCGGACGCCGGCTTCTGCCGGTCCCACGGGCTGCGGCAGGCCGGGGGAGCGGGGGCAGGTGGCCCTGCCCCTGCGGAGATCGGGGATGAGGGAGCCGCGGTCGCGTCGGCTCGGGGCGTGGGCTTTGCCTACGAGCGGGGGCGTGCGGTCCTGCGGGACGTGACGTTCGGCCTGCCGCGCGGCTCGGCGCTGTTCGTCAGCGGGGCGAACGGGTCGGGGAAGAGCACGCTGCTCAAGCTCTTCGCGGGGCTGCTGCGTCCCGACGCGGGGGCCGTGAGTGTTCACGGCACGGCGCCGCGGCTGGGGCTGTGGGGGAGAGGGACGCGCGCCGCAGCGTATGTCGGCGCGCAGGCGGTGTACCATCTCGCTGCCAGGACGGTGCTCGGCGAGGTGCGGTGCGGGGACGGCGCCTGCGCTGCCGCGGGCCTGCTGGAGCAGTTGGGCCTGGCCCACCTGCGTGACCGCCATCCGCTGTCGCTGAGCGAGGGCGAGACGCGGCGGCTGGCCGTCGGGTCCGCCGTGGCGCGGGGGCAGCCGCTGCTGCTGCTGGACGAGCCGACCATCGGCCTGGGCGGGGACGAGCTCGATCGCGTGATACGTCTGCTCAGCCGGCACAGCGCCCGCGGGGGCTGCCTGCTCACCGCCTCGAACGACCCCGATTTCCTGGGTTCTCTGCCCGGCGCGACGGTTCGCCTGGGTGGTCCGACGGGGTGAGCGGCTACGCGCCTTCGGCGTCGGTGCCGCCGGCGAGCTCGGGCGGGATGTCGAGGTTGGTGTAGACGTTCTGGACGTCGTCGTGGTCGTCGAGCTCTTCGAGGAGGGCGAGTGCCTTGCGGGCGGTTTCGAGGTCGAGCTTGACGAGGCTCTGCGGGAGCATGGTGACCTCGGCGACGTCGGTGGGGATCTCGCGAGCAGCCAATGCGTCGCGGACGGCGGTGAAGTCGGCGGGGGCCGTGGTGATTTCGTAGGTGCCGTCCACCCGCTGCATGTCGTCGGCGCCGGCGTCGAGGACGATTTCGAGGAGGGTGTCCTCGTCCACGGTGTGGGCGGGGACGGTGAGGAGTCCCTTGTTCTCGAAGAGGTATGCGACTGAGCCTTCCATGTTGCCTCCTCGCAGTGAGAAGATCTTGCGGAGCTCGGCTGCGGTGCGGTTGCGGCTGTCGGTGAGGATGTCGAGTAGGATGGCGACGCCGCCGGGTCCGTATCCCTCGTAGGCTACGCGCTCGTAGGTGACGCCTGGGAGCTCGCCTGTGCCGCTCTTGATGGCGCGGTCGATATTGGCGTTGGGCATGGAGAAGGACTTGGCGCGGTCGATGGCGTTGCGGAGTGCGATGTTGGTGTCTGGGTTGCCTCCGCCGTGGCGTGCGGCGATGATGATTTCCTTGGCGAGGCGGCTGAAGAGCTTGCCGCGGCGGGCGTCTACGATGGCCTTCTTGTGCTTGATGCCCGCCCAATGGGAGTGGCCAGCCATGTGGGAAGCCTCCGAAGAGTTGCCGATTGTCGATTGCCGATTGCCGATTGGGAAGAGGGGGAGGGGCCGCTACCAGTCCTCGCGGTCGTCGGGGGGCTTCTTGGGTTCGGGCGGCTTGCCCGCCTTGGGCTGGGGCTTCTTGGCCACTGGCTCGGGCTTTGGGGGGGCCTTGATGTTTTTGAGCTTGTCGGCGACCCCCTCGATCTCCGGGTCGAGGGCGAGGGCTTTGGTCCAGGCCTCGCGTGCCTCGGGGATCTTGCCGAGCTTGTGGAAGGCGTCGCCGAGGTGGTCGCGGATGACGGCGTCCTCGTCGTAGCGCAGGGCGCGCTGGATCTGTTCGAGGGCCTGCTGGTGCTTGCCCTGGCGGTAGTAGATCCAGCCGAGGGTGTCCAGGTAGGCGCCGTTGAGGGGGTCGGTCTTCAGGGCGCGCTTGACGAGGGCGAGGGCCTCGTCGAGCTTGATGCCGCGGACCGAGTAGTGATATGCGAGGTGGTTGAGGGCGCCGTCGTCGTCGGGGTCGTCCTTGCGGGCGTCGAGTAGGACCTTTTCGCTGTCGCCGTAGCGCTTGAGGTCGTCGTAGATGGCGGCGAGGAAGAGGCGGTAGTCGGTGCGGCGTGCCTCTGGGGCGAGGCGGATGGCCTGGCGGATGGCGTCGATGGCCTGGTCGTGCTGCTTGTCGGCGTGGAGGAGTGAGGCGAGGTCGCGGAGGAGGTCGGCCCTGGCGGCTGGGATGCCGCGGTGCTCGGCGTCGAGTGCCTTGAGGTGGTCGCGGATTAGCCGGATGGCGCGGGCTTTGTTTTTCGCGCCGAGGTCGGGCTGGCCGGAGCGTGCCTGGGCGACGCCGAGTCGGAACACGGTGCGCGCTACTGCGGCGTCGGGCTTGCCGTCGCGGGTTCCGAGGTAGGTGCTGTAGGCGGCGGCGGCGCGGGACCAGTCGCCGAGGTACTCATAGGCCTGGGCGAGGTAGAGATGATAGAGTCCCTCGTCTGGGGCGCGTCGGACCGCGTCGAGGAAGTGTGGGATCGCCTCGGCGGGGTTATTGCGGTTGAGGGCGTTCTCGCCGAGCTGGGCTTGCGCGG
>CAZDNN010000709.1:0-3033 GCA_964506385.1 uncultured Planctomycetota bacterium | reverse complement strand
GGCCCGAAGACCCGCACGCAGTCCGAACGGACTTCTGCCACGGGCTGCTAGTGTCCTGCCGGCAGCGGAAGCGGCCCAACGTCCGTCCGCTCCGCTGAGATAGAAAGCGGCGTCGAGCCGCCGCACTCCAAAGCCTCGCCGATGGCGAGGCAAACACGGGCCATCGGGGACGCCGTGAGGCCATGATCCCAGGGGAGGACGAGGCTCCCGTAGGTCCTATAGGTCCTATGGCTCCCGGGCCGGCCTGCCTGTCGGGGCGAGGCCCACCCGCGGCGGACCGCCGTGCCTCGGATAGCGCCTGCGGGGACCCTGGGGCCGCGCCGCGCACGCCGCCCATCACAGGATCACGATGCCAACGGCAAGAACCGTGCCGAACAGTATTGGCGGCGGACCCGTCCATTGTCCTGCCCACAGCCTATGGCGCTGGCGGGATCCTGCGCGCTGGACTCATGTGACGTCGGCCCGCTCTGGACTGTGACTCTATCGTGACTCAAACTGGCCAGATCGGCCCCCTGGCTGTGCGCATACCTGCGCACAACTGCGCGCAACGGAGAGTATCAACAGCCGGGAGGCGTTGCCCCAGATCAAGAAACCCGAAGGGCTTCGGGTGGCAAGTCCTTGGGGCTTCTGTGGTAGCGGCGCAGGGATTCGAACCCCGGACACGCGGATTATGATTCCGCTGCTCTAACCACTGAGCTACGCCGCCGAGTGTACCCTGGAGATCATAGCCGCTGAGAGCCGATCTGTCAAATGCTCCGCGGCTGCGGCCTGGCGGAGGCCGAGGCGCGGTTGACCCGCGCCCCCGGCTGCGGTATGCTCTGGCCACGTCAAGCGTCCTGCGGCGCGAGGGCCGCCACCGGCGCTCCCCTGCCCCAAGCCAATGTGCGACGAGGAGGACGGGACCGTGAGGAACTTCGATTCCCTGCTCAAGCTGGTGGCCGGCCACCCGCCCTGCCGCCTGGCCGTGGCGGTGGCGCAGGACCATACGGTGCTCGAGGCCGTTAAGGATGCCGAGGAGCGCGGACTCATCCACCCGCTGCTGGTGGGCGACCGCGAGGAGATCCACGAGGCGGCCGAGCGCGCGGGGTATGCCGTGCGGGAGGAGACCATCGTCCACGAGCACGAGCCCGTCAAGGCCGCGCTCCACGCCGTGTCCCTCGCCTCCAGCGGCAACGCGGACATGGTGATGAAGGGCTACGTCCACACCGACGACTTCCTGCGCGCCGTGCTCAACAAGGAGCACGGCCTGCGGACCGGCTCGATCATGAGCCACGTCTTCATCGCCGAGAACCGCCCGCTCGACCGCCTCGTCTTCATCGCCGACGGGGCTATGAACATCGCACCGACCCTCGAGCAGAAGGCGGCCATCATGCTCAACACGGTGCATCTGGCAAATGCTTTCGGCATCATGCGGCCCAAGGTCGCCGTCATGGCGGCCGTCGAGCTGGTGAATCCGCTCATGCCTGCCACCCTCGACGCGGCGGCGCTCGCGCAGATGAGCCGGCGGCGCCAGCTCTCGGTCGATTGCATCGTGGACGGCCCCTTCGCGCTTGACAACGCAGTGAGCGAGCTGGCTGCCAGGCACAAGAAGATCACGGGCGACGTGGCGGGCCGCGCCGACATCCTGCTGGTGCCGAATATCGAGGCGGGCAACATGCTGGCCAAGGCGCTCGTCTACCTCGGCGGATGCCGCCTGGCGGGGCTCCTGGTCGGCGCGCGCGTGCCGGTGGTCCTGACCAGCCGTGCCGACACCGCGCAGTCCAAGCTCCTGTCGATCGCCTCGGCGGTCTTCACGATCAACCTCCAGCGCACCCTGTGGCTGAAGGTCGGCCGCGTCCACTTCTGACGGAGAGCGGGAGGGCGAGGCCCCTGCCGACCCACGGCCGCCGGTAGAGCCGGCCATCGTTCGCGGCTCGGCAGGAGCCTCGCCCTCCCCTCTCGGTTCACGAGCACGTGCAAGCGGGATCAGAGGCCGAGGAGCCTGCGGGCGGTGTCGCGGAGGTGGTCGGGGTCGGCGGGCTTGTCGATGTAGGCGTCGGGGCGCTCGCCCATGAACTCCTCGACCGTGTCGGCGCTGAACCGCACGCCCGTGGTCTCGGCCACGCCGGTGAGCAGGATCACGGGGATGCCTTTCGTCTCCGGGTCGTTGCGCAGGTCGTAGAGGGCCGACAGGCCGTCCTTCTTCGGCATCTGCACGTCCATCACGATCAGGTCGGGCTGCTGCTCCTTGGCCTTCTCATACGCCACCTGACCGTTGATCGCCTCGATGAAGTCATAGCCGTCCAGTTCGAGCACGGTGTGGACGAATTGGCGGACATCCGGGTCCTCATCGACGATCAGCACCGTCTTCTTCGCGTCTGCCATCACGTTCTCCCAGGGATTCCCGACCCCGTTTCCGCACGGATGATAGCAGGCTCCGACTGCACGGTCAAGCAGGCGTTGCCAGCAGCAAGGCGGCGGTGGTAGAATGCAGCGGGCGAGGTCTCTCACAAGAGGAGCGACCCATGCGATGGCTCTCACTGGTGCTGCTCGGGCTCGTGGCGTTGGGGATGGCGTGTGAATCGAACGGAGGGACGCCGATGGCCAAGGACAAGCCGCCCCCAGCGCCTCCCCTGCACGATGGCGACGTGGTCAAGCGGGTGCTGCGCGCCGAGCAGGCGGGCGAGAACCTGCTGAAGCCCGATGCCTGGCGGCCCTGGCAGAAAGGCTTCGCGCGCGAGGGCGAGCTGTTCGTCTGCAACAACGGCGCCGACGCAAAGGTCCAGCGCGGGGTCTCCCAGACCGTGACCCTGGACCAGGAGCGGCCCGAGCCGATCATCGCCGTGGCCTGGAGCAAGGCCGAGGGCGTCGGCGGCGGCTCCAACAGCGACTACTCGCTTTACCTCGACCTCGTCTACACCGACGGCACCCCGCTGTGGGGGCAGATCTCGCCGTTCGCGGTGGGCACCCACGGCTGGCAGCGTCGCCAGGTGGTCGTGTTCCCCGCCAAGCCGGTGAAGTCGCTGAGCTTCCACATGCTGCTGCGGCGCCACG
>CAZDNN010000708.1:0-3036 GCA_964506385.1 uncultured Planctomycetota bacterium | reverse complement strand
GGCCGGCGGCCCATCGACTACGCCCCTCACCGCGCCCCCTCACGGCTCGTAAGGACGAAGAGACGAGATGCTCATGGCCCCGACATGGAAGCCGCCGGCTGACTGGGCAAGCCTTCGGCCGCCGCGCTGGCAGGCGCCCTTGGCCGTGCTGGGAAGGCGCATTGTGGACCCCAGCGAGTACGCTGCCAGCGCGGCCGGGGCCTGCGCCCTCCAGCCGCTGTCAAGAGAGTCTCCCCCAACTCGCACCAGCAGGGAGACGGCGCTATAATGGCCGCGGCCAATCCAACCCATACAGGAGGGCTTCCGATGGCGGACGCGATCGAAGGCAAGGTGGCACGAATCCTCGACGACCAGACCCTCGTGCTCAACATCGGCAGGGCACAGGGCGTCGAGCAGGGGATGGTCTTCTGCGTCTACACCCCGGTCGAGGACGTCACGGACCCCGACACGGGCGAGTCGCTGGGCGCCTGGGAGGCGGTCAAGGGCTACGTCCAGGCCACCCATCCTCAGGACCGCCTGACGGTCTGCCGGGCCTTCTCCCCGCGCGACGTCCGGGAGGAGACGCCGGAGGAGCGGGGCACCCACACCCTGAGCTCCGAGCTGGTGGCCGTCTCGATGCTCGACGGCGGCCCGCAGGCCAGCCAGCGGCTGAGCGTCAATCGCAGCCAGCTCGCCGGCATGCCCGAGGTCGGCCCCATCTCCGTCGGCGACCTCGCGCGGTCGATCGACGAGAAGGAGCTGGTGAAGGCATGAGGCGTGAGGGGAAGAGCATGCAGAGGGAAGTGGTTCTGACTGACGATGCGCCGGCGCCCGTCGGCCCGTACTCGCAGGCCATTGTGGCGGGGGGCCTGGTGTTCGTGGCGGGGCAGATCCCCATCGAGCCCGCGACGGGGGAGATGCCAGACGGGATCGCCGAGCAGACGCGGCTGGCCCTGCGCAACGTCGCTGCCGTGCTCGACGCGGCCGGCGCCTCGCTCGCCGACGTGGTGAAGACGACGGTCTTCCTCCAGAACCTCGATGACTTCGCGGCGATGAACGCGGTCTACGCCGAGGTCTTCACGGACCTGCCGCCGGCCCGCGCCTGCGTCGAGGCCGCCCGCCTGCCCAGAGGCGCGCTCATCGAGATCGAGGCGATCGCGGTCGTGGGCGCGTGACCGCACGTCCAACGCACTGCCCATCACCGGGCCCCTGCCTGCCTGTCCATGTCACCAGACACGAGACATGGAGCGCCTCTCCCCGCGACGAGCGCTGTCAGGGGGTCTCGTGGAGGTGGAGGCGGCGGGAAGTCAAGGGCTCTTCCGCGGCCCGCGCCAGGCTGGCGCAGCGGGCGAGGCGGTGCGGTCCGGCGGCGCAAGTGCCGCGTGGGTCGGCAGAAATGGCGATTCGCGGCTTGACGGCGCGCCGTGGCTGCGCTAGACTTTTCCCAGCGACGGGACTCTAGTCTGACATCCCCTCAAGTGCCTGCCTTACCTACGGATAGGGAGAGCATGACTGTGAGAAGAGCACTGCGCTCGGTCGCGTGGACTGTGTGCCTGACGGTCGTCGTGGCCTCCTGTGTGCCGCCCGGCGGGCCGGGGGAAGGGCCCGAGGCCAGGCCCTCGACGTCTGCTGAGGCCGCGAAGCCTGAGCCGCCGCCGGCGAAGCCCGATGCGACTTACCTCTTCTCGCCACAGCAGCGCCGCAACTTCGATGCCAGCGAAACCGCCGAGTTCACCGTCGTCATCTGCGCGGCCAAGGACCTCCCGCCGACGGTAGTTGCGGCCACCCTCCGCGACCGCGAGGACACGGCCTGGACCACGACCGACACCCTCGGCGCCCTGCCCGCCGGCCGCCACGCGGTGACCTACGGGATCGACGTCGGCCAGTTCCCTGCGGGCGACTACCGGCTGACGGTCGAGGTCGCTGGGAAGCCTGCGGGCCAGCTCGACCTGCGCTTCGTGCCGAGCGTGCCGCAGACCCACTTCCGCATTGGCGCCTGGATCGAGAAGCCGCCCCGCGACGAGCGGGACGCGGCCCGTTGGGCTCGGGGGCTGGGGCTGAACACGGTGCTGCTGTCGAGCCGCTCGCCGTGGGGCGCGAACGCCGTGGCGGACGGGAAGGTGGCCGAGGCGTTCAAGCGGCTCCGCGCGACGCCGAAGGCCCAGCCGCTCGAGCTCGAGAGCGGCCCGCCGCCTTTCACCCGCGTGGCCGACCTGCTGACGGGGGAGGGCCTGCGGTGGGTGAATGCTTGCGCGGTGAGCGGCGGCGGCCAGCCGCGGCTCCAGCCGGATCGCAGCTTCGCCGATGAGGCGGTGGTCCGCGGTGCGGTCCAGCGCATCCACCATCGTCTGGTGGCCGAGCGCGCCTTCGCCCGCTGCGCCGGAATCCACTTCACCGACGAGGCCACCCTGGCGTGGCATCGCGCGGCTACCTACGAGGGTCCCTTCGGCGCGCCGGCGCGGCTCCAGGCCTTCCAGGCCGCGACTGGGGCCAAGGGCGTGCCCTGGCAGCAGGGGGCGAAGTGGGAGGGCTGGCAGCCCTTCATGGCGTGGCGCGCAGGCGTCGTAGGCCGCGCCCTGGGCACGTGGGCAGAGGCCGCGGCCGCGCTCGACCCCGACCTCGTGGCCACCTCACAGCTCTACTGGCCGACCCGCCTGGGTGAGGGCATGTACCCGCCGCTGACGGGCCAGGGCCTGCCGGCGCTCACCGTGCAGGCCGGCCTCGACGGCCCTGCCGGGATGATGATGCCCGCCGTGGCGACCGACCTGGCGCGGATGGGCAACTGGGGGAAGCCGCTGTGGTTCATGCCCGAGCTGGCCGACGACGCCGAGCTGGACGAGGCGCGCGCCGCCTTCTCCCTGGCACTCGCACGCAAGGTTGATGGCATCGTCCTCCCGCCTACCCTCGACTACTACCTCGACCGCCCCGCGGCCGGCCCGTTCCCCCTCCAGCTCGTCGAGGGGCTCGGCGGCCTCGGCGCACCCCTAGTGCCGATGGGCGACTTGCTCCTCGCACTCGAGAAGCCCCGCGACGACGTCGCCATCCTCTACTCGATCA
>CAZDNN010000707.1:0-3038 GCA_964506385.1 uncultured Planctomycetota bacterium | reverse complement strand
ATACGACCTATATGTCCTATAGGACCTATTCGATGACCAGCGACGCCCCCCTCAGACGCCGCGCAGCGGCAAGCAGTATGTCGCCGCGGACAACGGCGAAGGTGCTCTCGCAGGGGGCGGAGTTGGCCGCGCTCAGTGCATGCGCTCGAGTCGGAGGTTGTCGAGGTACAGGACGGCCGGCTCGGCGGCCATTGACATGAAGCCGAGCCAGCGGAGGCGGTCGAAGCTCGGCGAGGCGCACGGCAGGCCGGCGAAGCGCTGGGTGCGGCCCGGCACGCCGACCGTCAGGTCGTAGCGTCCCGCCGCGGCGGCGCCGAGCGGGCAGACGATTTCGACGTGGCACCACTGGCCCGCGGGCAGCGTCGCCAGCAGCTTCCCGCCCGCCACGACCTGGCCATTCGGCCCGAAGCGGATCGATGGCCCCGCCTGGTAGTGGGCGGCCTGGGTGCGCCATTCGTGCCAGAGCTGGGCGCCGGCCTCGAGCCGCAGGTCGAAGGCCAGCCGCACGGTGCCCTCGCTGTGCCGCGGGTCGTAGCTGACCTGCGGGTCCGACGGCTGCGCCAGGCCCGCCGCGTCCACGATCTTCAGGCTACGGCGACCGCCAGCCGCGGTCTCCTCGCTGACGGCTGCCGACGCGCCGCCCTTGGCGCCAGAGACCGTGGCGCCTGCCGGCGGGGCGCCCGGCGGGGTCGTCTCGAAGTCGTCGAGCACGGCAGCCGGCCGCTCGATGCCGGGCAGAGCGGGCGCCGTGGCGATGTGGCGGGGGGCATTCACCCAGTATGCCTCGCCGTAGAGGCCCGCCTGGGCCGCGCCGAGGTCCCTGTAGCCGATGGAGCGGGCGGGCGAGCCGAGGCCGAGGCGGAAGTCGCCCTGCGGAGCGTTGGCCAGCCGGGGGTCGGCGAGCAGCGAATGGAGGTCCTGCCCCGACGCCTGCCACTGCGGGAAGCTGCGGCCCGCGAAGTCAGGCGGCGCTCCGCTCGTCACCCAGTAGATGTTGTAGTCGAACCGCACGTTACCGCTCGCCCAGTTGCCCCCGAGCACGGCGTCGTGGTCGCAGTAGACGATGTTGTGGGTGAACGTCATTGCGAGGTGCGGCTCGTCGCGGGTGCGGACGATCTGGGCGGCGCGGGAGAAGGCGAAGAGGTTGTGACGCACCACGTTGTCGCGCCCGTAGTGCTGGTGGTAGCCGCCGTGGGTCGTGTTGTGGACGATGTTGCCCTCGATGGTGATCTGCGAGCTGCCCTCGTCGGTGTAGATGCCCCAGCCGCCGTACTTGTGGGCGTGAACGTCGTGGATGTGGTTGCCCCGGATGACCGTCCCCGGCGAGACGCCGAGGGTGTAGACCCCCGCCAGGTCGCTCAGCACGCCGCGGCCGACGTGGTGGATGTGGTTCTGCTCGATCAGGTTGTGGTGAGCTGTGCTCGTGGCGTAGCCCCACGCCCAGCCGACCGAGACGCCGGTGTGATCGAAGTTCGCGATCTCGCACCGCCGCACCGTGTTGTGCGAGCTGCGGCCTATCCACACGCCGACACCACTGGGGAAGACGTGGCCGCCGTCGTGCACGAAGCAGTTGTCAACCGTGTTGCGCACCGCGGCGTGGGCGTCGTAGCGCGGGCTCTCGGTCTCCCCGATGCGGATGCCGCCGGCGCCGAGGTCGTGGACGTGGCAGTGGACGATGCGGTTGTCCTTGCTCCCGGCCCGCAGCCAGATGCCATAGGTGCCGACGTGGGCGACCTCGCAGTACTCGATCGCGCAGTGCTGGGCGGCGGTGGCGACGATGGCGGCGGAATCGAGGAACGCGGCGGCCTGGCCGTCGGCGGGCTGATTGCGGTCCAGCTCCCAGTCGGCGTGACGGAAGTTCAGCCCCCGCAGGGTGATGTGGTGGACCATGCGCCCCGCGGCGGGATCGCCGTCGAAGCGCACGAGCTCCGTCGTCACCGGCACCCAGGCCGCCGTCGCGTTCGGCGACTCGCCGGGCAGCGGCTTGTAGTGGAGGGTCTGCGTCTTGCGGTCGAAGAACCACTCGCCTGGGGCGTCGAGCGCCTCGCGGTAGTTCTCGGCGTAGTAGCGCTGCTCCCGTTCCCAGTAGCCGAAGGGCCAGGCGCTCGGCGTCCTGAGCGTCACCACCCGCTTCTCGGGGTCGAGCGCCTTGATCCAGTGGCGGGAGGCCGTCCAGGCGTGATAGACCACGAGGTTGGCCTCATCGAGGCCGGGCCACTGCCGCAGGTCGCCGGCCTTGAAGCGGAATCCGAGCTTCGCCGCCGCCTTGTCGCGGTGTTGCTGGGGCTCGGCGAACTGCGGGAGCGGGCCGTCGGTCAGCAGGGTGCCCGTATTCGGATGCCGCGCGCGGGTGCGGCGCTCGTCGGCGATCCAGAGCTGATGGAAGGCCCACTCGCGGCCGCGCGGCGGGCCGACGGTGGCAGGCGGCCGTGCGGCGGGCGCGAAGCGGGGGAGCTTCGCCGTCCACGTCCCGTCCTGCCCCTGGCTCCAGTTCGACACAGGCCGCGCGCCCGTGAAGACCGGCGACTCCCGCGGATAGGCGGCATAGACGATCGGCGCGCTCGCGCTCCCCGAGTCCTGGGGCGTAAAGACGATGGGGCCGTCGAGCGGGTACGTCCCCCCGCGGATCAGCACGACGAACCGCCCGAGCATCGTGTGACGCGGACGCGACACCGTCCGCAGCGCATCGCGGGCGCGCCCGACCGTCGCGAAGGGCCCGTCGGTCCCCGAGTAGTTCGGAGCGGGCAATCGCCCCGTCCACGCATCGTTCCCGTATGGCGACACATAGAAGTCCGCGAGATACCACGCCTCCCGCGGCGGCACGCAGCCCGTCACCGCCAGCGTCGCCAGGATCGCTCCGACCGCCCACCGCATCCCGCATCTCCTCTCGGCACCCGGACCTCCCCCGTCGCCGCAATGCTACGCCTTCCCCCCGCCCGTGTCAAAGCGGACCGGATGCCGGATGGGTGGATGGGTGGATGGATGGATGGGTGGATGGCAGAAGCCCGAAGCCCGCGGCTCGACGCTCGCAGCTTCTG
>CAZDNN010000706.1:0-3046 GCA_964506385.1 uncultured Planctomycetota bacterium | reverse complement strand
TCAGGGCAGGCCGAGGATGGGCTTGACGCGGGTCTCGTAGATGTCCGGCAGGTGGATGCGGATTTGCTCGATGAGCTCTTCTTCGGAGATGGCGGTGATGCGGCCAGCGGTGTACTGGTCCACGACCCAACGGCAGATCTTGACGAGCTTGATCTTCGAGAGCCGCTCGTCGCCTTCGAGTCCGAGGAACTTGTTGACCCAGAGCATGACGCCGTCGGCGCCGCTCTTGTCGGTGATGGCGACCTGGGAGGGGCGGCCGAGGAGGAGCTGGGTGTCGAAGATGTTGTAGACCCGCTCGTCGCGGTAGAGGCCGTCGGCGTGGATGCCGGCGCGTGTGGTGTTGAAGTGGCGTCCGACGAGGGGGTAGTTGTCGGGGATGTGGGTGCCGATGTCGGTCTCGTAGTAGTGGGCGATGTCCTTGAGTGCGGTGAGGTCCATGCCGTCGAGTGTGCCTCGGATGGCGGCGTATTCGACCATTGCGCCGGCGATGGGGGGGTTGCCGGTGCGCTCGCCGATTCCGAAGAGTGTGGCGTTGAGTGCGTCGCATCCGTAGAGCCAGGCGGTGGCGGCGTTGATGTGGACCTTGTGGAAGTCGTTGTGGCCGTGCCATTCGAGCTGGTCGGTGGGGACGCCTGCGTCGTGGGTCATGCGGTGGCAGAGCTTTGGGATGCTGCGGGGGAGTGGGACGCCTGGGTAGGAGAGGCCGAAGCCCATGGTGTCGCAGAGGCGGACCTTGACTTTGAGGTGGGGTGGTGCCTGCTCGGAGAGGCGCATGAGGCGCTGGACGTAGGGGACGACGAAGCCGTCGATGTCGGCGCGGGTGATGTCTTCGAGGTGGCATCGTGGCCGGATGCCGGCTTCGAGGGCGGCTTCGACGACTTCGAGGTAGTGGTCGAGGATCTTGCGGCGGTTGCTGCGGAGCTTGTAGAAGATGTGGTAGTCGGAGCAGGAGGTGAGGATGCCGGTCTCGGGGAGGCCCATTTTGACGACGCGGGAGAGGTCGCCGATGTTGGAGCGGACCCAGCCGGTGATCTGGGGGAACTCGGCGCCGACGTCGCGGCAGGCCTCGATGCCCTGGCGGTCTCGCTCGCTGTAGAGGAAGAACTCGGTCTGGCGGATGATGCCGTTGGGGCCGGAGAGGCGGCTGAGGAATTCGTAGAGGCGGCGGGTCTGCTCGACGGTGTAGGGTGGGCGGCTCTGCTGGCCGTCGCGGAAGGTGGTGTCGGTGATGCGGATGTCGCGGGTCTGGAGCGACGCGGGGTCGAAGACGACCTGCTTGCCGTCGATTTCCTCGACGACCTTGCTCTCCCAGAGGATCCGCGGGGGGAGGCTGTAGGGGAACATCTCCTCGAGGAGCACCGGCTCCTCGACCTCGACGATATCGCGCAGCTCGGCCATGAGATCTCCTCTTCCTCTGCCAATAGAGAACGAGGCCCTCGTGGAACCCTGGCCGAGGGCCTGCTTCACCATCCGCCACACGTCCACCGCCCGCTACGATGCGGGCAGGTTGGCTGCCCCGCGAGGACTCGAACCCCGAACCTCGGCTCCAAAAGCCGATGTGTTTACCGCTTACACCACGGGGCAATATGACGGAACTAGCATTCTAGCATGCCTGCTCCTCTGTGTAAAGACCGAAAAGCCCGTTGGACTGGGCTAACCGCAGCCGTAGAATAGAGATAAGGCCGCCGCGAGACGCGCTGTCGAGGAAGCCACGCCGTGCCGACCGTCGCCTTCATCACCCTCGGCTGCAAGGTCAACCAGTTCGACACCCAGGCCGCGCGGGAGGGGCTGGAGCGGGCGGGGCTCGATGTCGTCGCGGCGACGGAGCGGGCCGACGCCTACGTCGTCAACACCTGCTGCGTCACGCGCGAGAGCCACCGCAAGTCGCTCCGCCGGCTCCGTCACTTCATCCGCGAGCGGCCCGAGGCGGTCGTCGTGGCCCTGGGATGCAGCGTGGACGCCGACCCGGATGCCTTCGCCGCGCTCGGCGGCCTGGCGTTGGCGGCAGGCAACGAGGCGAAGCCGCGTCTCGCCCAGCTCGTGGCCGACGCGCTCGGAATCCCCGCGCCGACAGAGGCAACGCCGTGGCCCCCCATCAGCCGCTTCGACGGCCACACCCGCGCCTTCGTGAAGATCCAGGACGGCTGCGACGACTTCTGCGCCTACTGCATCGTCCCACACGTCCGTGGCCGCGTCCGCAGCCGCCCGCCCCACGAGGTCGCCGCGGAGGTCCAGCGGCTCGTGGCCAACGGCCATCTCGAAATCGTCCTGACCGGCATCCACCTCGGCTCCTACGGCCAGGATTCCGATGGCCGCTGGGCACTGCTCCCCCTCGTCGAGCGCCTGGCCGCGACCCCGGGCCTCCGACGCCTCAGGCTCAGCTCCCTCGAGCTCCGCGAAGTCTCCGACGACCTGCTCGACCTCATCGCCGCATCGCCCGTCCTCTGTCCCCACCTCCACATCCCGCTCCAGAGCGGCGACGACAGCGTCCTCGGCGCCATGAACCGCCGCTACACCGCCGCCGACTTCCTCGCACGCGTCGAGGCCATCCGTGCCCGTATCACCGACCCCGCGCTGACCACCGACATCATCGTCGGCTTCCCCGGCGAGACAGAAGCCCAGTTCCGCCGCACCGTCGAGGTCGCCCGTGCCGCCGCCTTCACCCGCATGCACATCTTCCCCTACAGCGACCGCGAGGGCACCGCCGCTTTCACCATGTCGGGCAAGCTCCCCAAGCCGGTCATCGACGCACGCCGCCACGAGCTGCTCGACGTGGCCCGCGAGCTCGCCGAGACCTACCACCATCGCTTCGTCGGCCGCGAGATCCAGGTACTCGTTGAAGGCCGCCGCGACCGCCGCACCGGCCAGCTCTGCGGCTACTCAGAGCGCTACCTCCGCGCATACTTCGACGGACCCGACACCCTCTTCGCCACCCTCGCCCCCCTCCGCGTCCAGCGCGTCGTCCCACGCGGCGTCGCCGCTCATCTCGCTCACTAGCAGTCCGTGGCAGAAGTCCTTCGCAGACGAGTGCGAGGGATTCGGGCCG
>CAZDNN010000705.1:0-3064 GCA_964506385.1 uncultured Planctomycetota bacterium | reverse complement strand
ACGCGATCGGGCACGAGGACGAGTCGGGAGCAAACCCCAAGGTGGGGGATCAGACTCCAGGCGCTCGTGCTCTTTGACAGCGCGCGCTGGCGTTGCTAGAATACCGGGGGATCGGCGACCAGGGAAGGGCCTCGCGCGCTGGATGTCTCAATGAACACGTTGCGGTCGATGCTGCTGGTGGCGGCGCTGCCGACTCTCGCGGCGGGCGGGGAGGCGGCTCGGGCCGAGGTCGTCGTGCACCTCGACCGGCCAGCACGGTCGGCCTCGGCGTTCCTCGAGGGCGGCGCGGTCCCTGCGCCCGGCACGCCAGGCGCATCGGGCCTTCTGCCACAGCTCCTGCGCAACGCCAGCTTCGAGGAGGCGCCGCCCGCGAGGCTGCTGCCTCTGCCCAGGAAGTGGGGGAAGGTCGAGGGCTGGGAGTACCGCTCCTGCGGCTCCAAGCGCATGCTCGTGCGGACCAGGCGCGGGCAAGGCAATGACGTGCTGGTCCTGGCGTCCGGCAGGGATTGGGCCGAGTACCACTTGAAGCTGATGGCCCGCAAGATCGACGGCCCGGGCGGCTTCTGCATTCTCTTTGAGGTCAGCGGGAGGAGGACCCACCTGCGGTGGACCCTCGGGGCGCTTGGCAACCGCTACCACGTGCTCGAGAAGGTCCGCGACGGGCACGCCGAGCGGCTGGGGCCGGCGGTCGTGGGGCGCATCGAGGCGGGCCGGTGCTACAGGATCGAGGTCCGCCGCTTCAAGCAGAAGAAGGAAACCGAGTTCTCCCTCGACGGCAGGCTGGTCTTCAGCGTTCGCGAGCGGATGCCCGACGGCGGCATCGGCCTGGCCGACGGCGATGCGACGGCCGAGTACTTCGACCTGACCGTCCGCGGCCGCAAGAACGCGCTGCTCTTCCTGCTCGACCACCCGTCCGAGGGGCGCCGGAGCACCCTCTCCGCGGGCTGGGAGCCGCTCGCCGACCCCCGGAACGCCGTGGCCTACAAGTGGGACCTGCTCTACCCTGCCAACAGCTACTTTGGCCAGCAGATCGAGGTCCGCAAGTTCATTGGCGGCGACGCGGGGATTCGTCAGCGTGGGGTGCCCGTCACTGCGGGCACGGCCTATCGCGGTCGGATCCACCTGCGGCGCTTCGGCCGGCCCCGCGCCATGGTGTCCCTGCGCAGCGCCGACGGCAAGGTCTATGCCCAGCAGGACCTCGGCGAGCCGACGGATGTCTGGAAGCCCTTCGACTTCGTCCTCACGCCCTCGGCCACCGACCCGAATGCCGACTTCTGCATCACCGCGGCGCCCGACGGCATCGTGTGGGTGGACCAGGTGTCGCTGGTCGCCGAGGGCAGCGCGGGGGCGGGAGGGGTGCGGCGCGAGGTCGTCGATCGACTCCGCAAGCAGCGCCCCGGCATCCTGCGCTGGCCGGCAGGGCCGGCGCTGCGCCACTACGACTGGCGCGACGGGGTCGGGCCTGTGGACGGGCGCCCCGGCACCGCGGTGACTGGGGGGGGCCGCTCGGTGTTTGAGGCGGCGCCCAACGCATTGGGCACGGCCGAGTTCCTTGCCCTCTGTCAGGCGGCGGGCGCCAGGCCGATGCTGGCGGTGAATCCCGTCCAGGGCATGCGCCCTGCGCTCTGCTGGCTCGAGTACTGCAACGGGGCAGCCACCACCCGTCTGGGTAAGCAGCGCGCCGAGCACGGCCGCGCCGAGCCCTGGGGCGTGACGCTCTGGGCCATCGGCGGCCTCCCGCTCGGCGAGACCAAGCCCGAGGTCTACGCGGAGGCGGCGGCGAAGACCATCGCGGCGATGCGCGAGCAGGACCCGTCGGTGCGCGTCCTGCCGCTGTTGTGGGGCGGCCATCCGCTGCCGGACCGCGTCGCCGTGGAAGCCCCCGCGGCCGTGCGCGCCACGGCCGCCTGCGATGGGAAGCGCGCTATAGCCCGACTCGTGCACCTCGGCGACCAGCCCGTTGAGGCGGCTGTGGCTTTCCGCGGCCTTGGAGATCGCAAGCCCGCCGCCGAGGCCAGGCTCCTGAGCATCGACGGCGACGCGACCCTCACCCAGCGCACGATCCCAGCCGCCCACGCGACGGTGCGCCTGTTGCTCGCACCCCATACTGTCCACGTCCTCATCCTGCCGCTGGAGGGCACGCAGCCATGACCTTCGACATCGACCTGGCGACGTACCGCGTCATCGACCTCTCCTACACCGTGGTGCCCCCGGGCACGGAGGAGCGCCCGTACGTGATCCAGCGCGGGCGGCTGGCGGACAACGCCTACAAGTACGACATCGTGCGCAGCCACACCCACGTCGGCACCCACGTCGAGGCGCCCGCGCACTTCTATCCCGATGGCAAGGACGTCACGGCGCTCCCGCTCGAGCGCTTCTTCGGCCGCGCTGTGCTCCTCGACGTGCCCGACGCCGCTGCCGCCCAGGCCATCGACGGCGCCTACCTCGACACTGCGCTCGGCGACATCATGCAGGACGGCGATATCGTGATCTGCCGCAACAGCGACGCGGGGGCTGCCGCGGGGCCGTGCTTCGCGCCGGAGGGGGCAATGTGGCTGCGGGACCGCGGGGTGAAGATGCTCGGCATCGGGGGCGCCTTCCGCCTCGGCGTCACCATCACCGCGGCCCGCGCCCTCCACGACATCCTCATGGCGCGCGATGTCTGCCTCGTCGAGTTCCTCGACGGCCTCGATGCCCTGAGCCGCCGCGAGTTCTTCTTCATGGCCCTGCCCTTCAAGTGTGCCGAGATCGACAGCGCTCCCGCCCGAGCCATCGCAATTGAGGATAGATAGTTCCTGTTGCGGAAAGTCCCGGTGCGGGAGGGCGAAGCTCCCGCTGAGCCGATTCAGGGGGCGAAGGGCGGCTCGGCAGGAGCCTCGCCCTCCCATTGGAGCGATCCGCAACGGGAACTAGATAGCTGGCAGCCGCAGGAGGCAGAGGCAGGAGGCAGAGGGAGGAGGGGGTCGCCAGTCCCAGACCAAGCGCGTTCGTAACACTTCAGCCAAGTGGCACCCTGGTACGCTGCCAGAGAAAGAGGGTACGCACTGGGCCGCAACCGCACCGT
>CAZDNN010000704.1:0-3066 GCA_964506385.1 uncultured Planctomycetota bacterium | reverse complement strand
GCACGTCGGCGGTGAGCATGGCCGCGTCGAAGTCGGCCGACGGCTCGCCGAACTGCCAGAGCACGTTCCCGTCGAGATCGATGGCGGTGAGGCAGCGGACGGTGCCGTAGTTGTCGTTCCCTGGGCTGAGCTTGATGTTCTGCGCCAGCAGGATGTCGAGGCGGTCGCTGCTGCGGAGATGGCCGAAGCGGATGTGGCGGGCCGTGCCGAAGCCTTCGGTGTCGATCTGCTTCCAGAGGACGGGCTTCGGATACTGCTCGCGATGCTCGTCGAGCTCGCGCAGGCGATGGTCGCGGGTCTGGACGAACGCGGCGTGCGCCGGCTCCGTGGCCGTGACCTCGATGCTCTCGTAGATGCAGACCGTCTCGGCGAAGAGCGCGACGCGGCCCCCCTCGAAGCGGTCGTCGTCGACCTCGAAGAGCGGCTTGCCGTCCAGGAAGGCGGCGATGCGGGAGCCGACGGCCTCGACCCGCAGCTCGCAGGTCTGCTCGCAGGAGAGATCGAGGTTGTGCCGGTCGGCCAGCGGCTCGACGTCCTCGTGGTCCACCCGCAGCAGCGCGATCTTCTCGGCGCCGTCGAGGCCGATGCGGTAGTGGCTGCGGCCCGTGCGATAGCGGAAGGCGACGCCCACGAAGCCATCGAGCCGCAGCGGCCGCAGCCGCACGGTCACCGTCACGTCGCGCCAGGCATCGTCGCCGGCCACCAGGATGCGGGGCCATTGCTTACCCTGCTCGATGGTCTGGAGGAGCAGGTGCCGGCCGTCGTCCTCGACCACCAGCCACGGCGCGGTGCCGCGCCACTGGTACGAGCGGATCGGCTCGTGCCACGCGCCCATCTCGCCGGCGGGCGGCAGGAAGTGGTACTCCTCCTTCGCCGACCAGTCGGTCGGCAGCGGCCCGACCGGCAAGCCGCTGAAGTCGTCGCGGAACAGGCGTTCTTGCATGCTGCGGACTCCGTCCTGGGGCCGCCAGGGGTGGCCCTCGTGCTCCTCCGATCACCGGGGCCGGCGCGAGCCACCCTCCCTCTCCCCACGGGAGAGGGCTGGGGCGAGGGGCCTATGGCGAGCAGGCCAGCGAAGCGGAGCGCCGCCCCCGCCCGCCCCTCACCCTAACCCTCTCCCGGCGGGAGAGGGAAGCCGGTCCCGTTTCTCTCCCCATGGGCTGGCCGAAGGCAAGCCTCGTTCCTAGGCTGCCTCGCCTCGCCCCGCCTCCTGGTCAATGACCCGCGCGATGGCGAGCATGTTGGCCTGCCAGCGGTCGGCGGGGATGTCCTCGGTGATGCCGAGGATGAGGCGGTCGCCTGGGGCGGCCTCGTGGATAATCTGCCGGGTGGCGTCCTCGATGGTCTCGATGGAGGCGAGGTGGAGCGAGGAGGGGAAGTTGATCCAGAGCACCTTGTCGGGCCAGGCCCCCAGCGCCTCGGCCAGCGTCATGTCGGTGTCGGGCGCGGGGGTAAATGCCTCGACGTAGTCGAGGGCCGAGGCGGCGACGAGGTCGGCCCACAGGCGGTTGTTGCCATCGAGGTGGGTGCCGATGAGCTTGCCGTGCTCGTGGAGGATGGCGGCCGCCTCGTTCCAGAGGGGGAGGACGTACCGCTCGAAGCGCTCGCGGCCCATGACCTCGGGCACCTCGTTGCCGCCGTAGTTGGCGTGGCTGGCGGGGGAGCGGGCGACGATGTGGTAGATGTCGCGGTTCTTGGCGGCCATGGCGTCGTAGAGGCTGAGGATCTCGTCGCGGCGCTCGGCCCACTCGACGGCGAAGGTCTCGGCGCCCATCCAGCCGATCATGATCTGGTGCAGCGGCGTCGCCGCGATGCCCGCGCGGAAGATCGCGTCGCCGCCGAAGGCCGCCTGCGCCGTCGCGAATGCCTCGTAGGCAGGCTCGTGCACCTGGTCATCGACCAGGAAGCGCAGCCGCCTGTAGTCCCCCGGGCCTTTGAACATCCGCTCGAGGTGCCAGGTGGTGAAGCCGGCGGGCTGGTCGAGGGTCGAGAGGTCGCCGTGGGGCGTGTGCCAGACGCGGCGGACCCGCGGCTTGCCGTCTTCGGTGTAGTGGTGGCTCTCGGTCGTGACGTTCGGGGTGTGGGTGGCGACGACGCTGCGCCGCTGGACGATGCAGAGGCCGCCGTTGCGCAGACGCCGCTCGGCCTCGCACTGGGGGATCTTGTTCTCGTACATCGTCAGCGGCGTCTTGTCGGGCACGCCGCGGCGCAGGACGGTCTCGACGCGCTGGCGGGGGGTCATGGGATCGCCCCAATAGAGACAGGCACGATTCCCTCTCCCAGAGAGAGGGGGAACCAGAAGCAGGATCAGCGCGCGGCGGCGATGGGCGGCAGGGCCCGCGCGGGCACGTCGCGGCTCGCCGCCGTCGGCCGGGCGCTTGTTGACGAAAGCGTCGTAGCAGGGCGCGTTCGCGTCCACCCAGGTCACCAGCGACAGCCAGCAGGGATCGTCGGTGAGTTGGCGCAGGCGAGCGCCATCGACGCCCACCTCGTGGATGTGGATCGGCGGGTGGGTCTTGCGCAGCTCGAAGACGTTGCGACCCTCGAGCAGGTGGCCAGCCGTGTTGACCGCAGGCGGCCAGACGGGCTGCCTTGCAGAGCCGAAGACCACGCGGTCGGCGTCCCACCACAGGTCCATGCCCCACACGAAGCCCGGCATCCGGCAGCGCACGGCGGTAGACCAGCAGCGCCGCCAGGGCCGATGCGATCAGCGGAGATCTCCCAGGCACGGCCCATGCTCCAACCACGGCCCCAACGGAATTGTAGACAGCGGCGCCGGGTGGTGTCAAGCGATGCGAGCGCCAGGGACCGTGGCTGCCTGAGGCCCGGCGTTGCCCCAACACGGGCTCCCCGGGGAGCGCGACGGTCCCGATAGCGATGCCTGAGGGGGCGCGGACAGGCGCGGACGGCGAGCGAGAAGAGTGTGCCGGTACACAGAACGCCTGTACGCCCCCTCTACGGCCTCTTATGGCCGAATTCATGAAACAGGTCTCTTGGGTCGCGCAGGCCCTCTAGCCCGCATTTCCCAGTGTGCCGTGCCAAGGCACGGGTCTTCAGCGGGGTGGA
>CAZDNN010000703.1:0-3069 GCA_964506385.1 uncultured Planctomycetota bacterium | reverse complement strand
ATCCAGTATCCAGCATCCAGAGGATGGGACCGCGGATCGGGCAGGAGAAGGGATGCCTATTCGCGTCTTCCGCTCCAGACGGTGGCTCGGAAACCACACTCATCGCAGGCGTAGTGCCTGATGCGCACCCACAGGGCGAGGCCCAACAGGCGGCGGATGAGGCCGCCATGGACCCGCTGGAGCACGGCACTGCACCGGGGGCACTGCGGCAGAGGCGGATGCCTCCGAATGGCTCTCAATCGCAGCTTGCAGGCGACCAGGGCCGCGGCCGCCAGGATCAGGGCGATCCCCACCAGGTCGGATGTCTCATCAATCTGATTGAAGAGCCGCACACCCGACCGCCCAAGAGAACGGGCGATGTCCCCAACCCTGCGAGCCGACCACACGAGTGCCTGCCAGATCGCCGCCTTGATCTCGAGCCTCTCCAGCAGGAGGAAGATGCCCAGACCGATGAGGCCCGCAATCGTGATCTCGAACCAGTAGGAGTCGAAGAACGACCGCTCAGACGGGTGTTTCCGCTTCCTGTGTTCCCTGCGCGCCATTTGGCGTTGCCTCTATGCAGCTCGGCCCGATCCCCGCTCGGCGAGAGGGCCTGGGCCGCCTCCGTATCGCCGCCGTCCCGGCGGCCATGTCGGTGCCAGCGAGACGCTGGCGTTACGCCATGGGTCCCTATCGCCGCCGTCCCGGCGGCCATGCCAGTGCCAGCGGGACGCTGGCGTTACGGCATGACTCGGAACCGTGGCGAGCCACTCAGTCGATTGGTTCGAGGAGGTCGGCCTCGATCTCCATGGCGGCGCCCTGTCCGAGCAGGCCGACCTGGAGGACGAGGCGGGCGCGGCGGGCGCGCTCGACGACCACGCCCTCGAGGCCGTCGAAGGGGCCGCCCACGATGCGGCATCGGCGCCCGATGGCGGGGCCTGGGTACGGCTCGAGCTCGGCGTCTCCCGCCAGGGCGCTCTCGATGGCCGTGAGCTCGCGGATGAGACGGGCCTGGTCGAAGACCTCGAGGGTCTGGCAGATGCGATTCGTCGTCATCGCCGTGTAGCGGTCTTCCAGGTCGCCGCAGAAGAAGACATACGAGGTGAAGAGGGGCGCCATTCCCCTGCGCTTGCGGCCTCCGGAGAAGAAGACGCGGCAGCGCATGGGCAGGAAGTAGCCGATGCCGTGGCGGAGGAGGTCCCACGCGAGGGCCTTCTCGTTGCGGGCCTTCGTGTGCGCGACCCACCATCGCCCCTCGAGTTCGCTGAGAGCATCGACTCCCGGCGTGAGAACGGGCGGATTGTCTGCGAGTTTCAGCACAGTGATGTTCCCTCCAGGGCGCACTCCGTCCCCGTCGGTGCACCGACGAGTCTGCGCGGAGCCGGTTCGCGGACGGCGCGGCCCGTCCGCTATTCCTGAGCCAAGGCGTCCGGGTGGACGCTCAGTTCCTCGATCAGCTTCTTCGCGGCCTGCATCTGCGGGCGGAGGCGCAGGCATATGCGGGCCTCGTGCATGGCCTCGGCGAGCTTCCCCGTCTTGACGAGGGCCCTCGCCAGGGAGAGCCGCCAGCCGACCTGGCCGTAGTCCTGGGCCAGCGCCCTGCGGTAGTACTGGATGGCCAGGTCGGGCTGCTCGTCCTGAACGCAGATGCTGGCCATCGAGGCGAGGGCTGACGCGGGCGCATCCGGCTCCTCGACGCGGGCCTTCAGCAGCGAGATGGCTTCTGCCCGCGCCCTGGCCGCGAGCTCCTTCTGGCCGTCGCCCTGCTTGAGCAGGGAGGCCACACGGAAGAGCAGGCCCGTGTTGTCCCTGGCGACGGCGAGGGCGAGGTCGGGGCGGTCCACCTCCTCGATATAGACGTCGATCACCTCGGCCGGTGATGCGCCGAGGTCGAGGCTGCGGCGGAACTTGGTCATGGATGGCTCGAAGTCGCCTTCCATCGCGTCGAGGAGGCCTGCGACGAAGACGGCGGTCGGGTGGCAGGGGGCGAGTGCGTAGCCCGCGCGGATGTGGCCGGCGCCGGCATCATCGCCCAGTATGAACTTCTCGAGCTGCCCGGCCACGCAGTAGGTGGCGCCGAAGGTGGGGCAGAGCGCCCGGGCCTTGTGCAGCTCCTGGACGATCCGCTCCGTGAACTTGAGGGTTCGCGGCGTGACGACGAGCTTGCCGGTCTCGGGATCGGCCACCCGGCTGATGGAGCGCCACCGGTAGACGTTGAGCCAGTGGCGGTACTTGATGTTGGCGGGCTCCCAGTCTGCGGCGGCGGCGGCGTCTGAGATGAGCTGGGCGTAGTCCTCATTCGTGCCGAGCCAGCTATTGCGGCTGAGGCTCTTCTCCATCGCGAGGGCCTTGCTGAAGTGGGCTTCGGCCCGATAGGCGCGGTAGGCGCCCGCGAGCGCCCAGCCGGCGAGTGCCGCGACGCCGATTGCGGGGAGAGCGCGGAGCGCCCTGTTCTCGCCCAGGCGCCGGGGCAAGGGTGCCCTGATGCTCCGCGAGTGCCCCATGGCCGCCACGGCGACGAGCAGCCCACAGCAGACGGCCGTCAAGCCGTGATTGGCGGGGAGATGCTGCCCGAAGTCGCTGAAGCTGTGGATGAGGATGGCGAGCAGGCCGAAGCCGAGCCCGAAGGCAGCAGCCCGGACCGGGAACTGAAGCCGCCTGGCGTTGTGCGCGTACCTGGCCCAGACGATGCCGAAGAAAGCGACGAGCAGGGCGAGCCCGATGAGGCCGGTCTCCTCGGTGAGCTGGGCATACTCGTTCTCGGCGTATGCGGCCAGCGCGGGGCTGGTGGAGCGGTCGAACATGGGATAGACCACCTCGTGCGTCCCCAGGCCAGTCCCAAGCAGCGGGAACCTGGTGAACGACACGGTGAGATCCCTGACGATGTCCCATCGGCCTCTGTATGCGTGGGCGTCCCGCAGCGTCGCCATGCGGTCGTACACGGCGTCGAATCCGATGTAGAGGACGCAGATGAATGCCCCGAGCGCCAGGGCCATCATGATCCAGCCGCGGCCCTGCAACGCCCGCCGTGAGGCCAGGACCACCGCGGTGAGGCCGCCGGCGATCAGCAGCGCGACCATGCCGCCGCGG
>CAZDNN010000702.1:0-3080 GCA_964506385.1 uncultured Planctomycetota bacterium | reverse complement strand
CAGGCGTCCGTCTCGACGTCCTGCGCCGTCTCCGGCGGCTGCGCGACGGCGAGGCGGCCGAGAGCGGCGCGGAACAGGTACATGCTCTCGGCCTCCGGCGCCAGGGCTTCGACCCGGCCCGCCTCGCCGACCCGAAAGGCGGGGCGGCCAGCCAGGGCGTTGAGGAACTCGGCGTGCCGCGCCTGGAGGCCGCCGCCGGGCACGACGCACAGGCTCCCGCCGCCGCGCACCCACGTCGCCAGGGCTTCGAGCTGCTGCCCGCTCAGCTCGCTCAGCCCACTGCCCATCAGGAGTACGATGTCGAAGGCGCAGTAGGCGATGGCCTGCGCCGGCATCTCGTCGGGCAGGGTGTGGCGGTTGACCGTCGCGAGGCCGTCTCTGGGCTGCGCCCCCTTCGCAGGCTTCGGGCGGAAGCGCTCGAGGTGCAGCGACCGGGCCGCGGCGGAGGTCACGTCACTCCACCCCCGGCGGCCCAGACAGACGCAGACCGCACAGCCCCGCTGAGACGCGGCCGGCACCCGCCACGTGGTGGCAGGGAACCGGAAGGTCCTGCGGCGGGTGTGGAAGCGGGCGATGACGTCGAGCTCGGAGCCGTAGAGCTGGAAGGCGACGGAGGGCAGGAGCATGGCGAAGCGCACGGTGCCGGTGGTGAGCGCCAGGTCGGGGGTGACGCAGGTTGTCAGCAGCTCCTGGCCGGCTCTCAGCTCGATTTCGAGCTTGCCTTCGAGCAGGCCGCGGCCCGTCCAGGTGAACTGCACCTGGGTGAGCATCGGGCCGTTGGTCCGCGCCTGAGGCGGCTCGAGCGCCAGATCGAGGGTTTCACGAACTCGGCCGGCGCCGCGCGCCGACGAACCGCTGGCGAGCGCGAACGCCACGACGAGGGCGATGAGTGGAAGAATGGAAGTAGGGATGGATGGAAGAGGCAGCGCCAGGATGAGCCTGTGGATGGCGGCGCCCGCCGGTGTCGGCGGCGCGCAGTGTTTCCCTCTGGCAGCCATCCATGCCTCCACCCATCCACCCATCCACTCGTCCACCCATCCAGCCATGCGCTTCCCTGTCACCGTGCGAACCCTCCTGGCCGGCGCTGGAAGAGCCACCATTCGCCCAGCAGGACGCCGAAGGCCAGGAGGCCCAGGGTCCACCAGAGCGCCTTGTCGGTGCGGACCGGGCCGGAGGAAGCCTCGACAGCGAGGTCCTCGCGGAACTGGATCTCCTTGACCCCGGCGAGGCCCGTCTCGCGGGGCGAGAGCAGGCTGGCAGCCAGGCGCGCGCGGGTGGAGCCGCCTTCGTCGAACTCGTAGATCCCGACCCGCGGCGCCGGCACCCCGCCCACCATCCCATGCTCGTCGGCACGCTCCTGCCGCTCGATGCCCCCCGGGCCGCTGACGCGGATGTCGCGGCCGGCCGTCAGGCCAACCTGAGGCAGAATCCCCGTCTTGACGCCCTGGACCCTGGCCAGGCCGGCGCGGTCGAGCGCGACCTCGACGAGGTTAGAGACCAGGATCGGGAAGCCAATGCGGTAGGGCAGGGTCGAGCGG
This sequence comes from uncultured Planctomycetota bacterium, assembly GCA_964506385.1. Taxonomy (GTDB): domain Bacteria; phylum Planctomycetota; class PUPC01; order DSUN01; family DSUN01; genus CAZDNN01. The sequence continues at coordinate 1,542 of CAZDNN010000702.1, read as the reverse complement.
TCGGTGTGGAACGGCAGCCACCACGAGAGCTGGTCGCCCCGCCGCTTCTCCAGCAGCAGCGGCCCTGTGTCGCCGTCGACCAGGATGTCGTAGCCGTGGGACTCGTAGTCGATTGCCCGCGCGCCGGGCTTCGAGCGGGGCTGGTCCATGATGATGACGTCGGTCAGCTCGACGTGGCGAAGCAGCGGGGCGTTGCGACGCCAGTCCACCACCTGGGAGCCGTCGCGGCTGACGCTCAGCACGTCCGCCAGGTCTTCGGGCACGAGGCCGACGCAGAGGCGGGTGGGCGCGTCGAGGCCCATGTCGGCCTCGCGGTCGGTGATGACGAGGTCGTAAGTGCCTTCGGTGGCGACGGCGCCCTCCTCGGGGAACAGGCGCACCGTCGCCAGCGCCTCGAGCGCGTGGCGGTACGAGCCCAGCGACGGCGCGACGTAGACCCAGAGCGACCGGCTCGCAGGCAGCTCCAGCCACGCCACGTTGTCGGCGGCCAGGGAGTCGAACTGGCGGGGCTCGAGGGTGGCCTTCAGCAATGCCGGCTTGCCGGCGGGAACGGCGAAGGAGATGCGCTCGGCGGCCCCGTCGGCCACGGTGATCCGCTCCTCGGCGACGGCCTTGCCGGCGTGGCTGACCACGAGGTCGGCCGTGATCTGCGCGTCGGGCGAGCCCTCGATGCCGACGAAGACGCTCCAGCCGCCCTCGGGCGTGCGCGTCGCGTTGAAGGCCGTTATCCCGATGTTCGGCCCCGCGGCGGGGAGGCGGTGGTAGTCGAGGTCGAAGGCCAGCTCGACGTCGGCCTGTGGCGGGAAGTTGCCGTCGGAGACGAGCAGCACGTCGTCGAAAGCGGCGGTGCGGGCGAGCGCCTGCGCCATGCGGAGCGCGTCGGCCACGTCGCTCGGCACGTCTTCGACGGCGATGCGGTCGAGTGCGGCGCGAAGCTCGCGCTTGTTCTCGGTGAAGCTGGTCAAGCGGCGTGCGGTGCGGGAGAAGGCGATGAGGCAGAACTCCTGGTCCCGCAGCTTCTCGTCGATGAGCCTGGCGACCCGCTCCTTCGCGGCGGCGAGGCGGGACGTGCCGCCGGCCTGGTCGAGCGCGCCCATCGAGGCCGAGCAGTCGATCAGGATCGGCAGCCGCACCATCCGCGACGGCCGGCCCCGCCAGAAGGGCTGGAGCGCCGCCAGGATCACCAGCAGCAGCAGCAGGAGCTGGATGAACAGCAGCAGGTTGCGCTTGAACCGCTGGAACGGCGAGTTGACCCGCTGGTCGAGGAGCACCTGCTGCCACAGGAACAGCGAGGGCACCCGCTGGCGTGGCCGACGCAGCTTCAGGAAGTAGAAGAGCACGAGAGGCGGCACCAGCAGCAGGAGCCAGAGCGAGCTCAGAGAGTGGAAGCCGAACCAGTTCACGAGCGTGCTCCGCGCAAGAGCGGATGATCGGATGGTTGGATGGGTGGATGGGTGGATGGATGGATGGGTGGATGGGTGGATGGGTGGATGGGTGGATGGCAGAAGCCCGAAGCCCGCGGCTCGACGCTCGCAGCTTCTG
>CAZDNN010000701.1:0-3088 GCA_964506385.1 uncultured Planctomycetota bacterium | reverse complement strand
GCCGTGCCCCGCGAAGCGGCCGCCGAGCAGCTCCCAGTAGGCGTCGGACTTCTTGAAGGAGTCGCTGGCCGAATGGATGCCTGCGAAGGCGCCACCGTTACGCACGAAGTCGCACAGGCCCTTCTCTTGCGCCGGATCCTTGAAGTTGTTGCCCGACCCGTAGAATAGCACGACGTCGTACTTCTTGATGTTCTCGGCCTTCAGCTCATCGAGGTCCTGGGACATGGTGATCTCGAAGTCGCCCGTCCCCTTGAGCACCTCGGCGAGGATGGGGAAGTGCTTCTTCCAGTTGTGACCGCCGCCCTGCACCATGTGCAGCTTGATCTTCTCGCCCGCCTGCGCGCTCGTCGCCGCAGCCGCTGCGAGCGCGGCCGCCACCAGCCACACAAACCCGCGCCTCTTCATCGCCCGGCCTCCTTCTTCCCAAGAACGGGATCCTGACCTCCGCTGATCTCCAGCCTCAGTCTACGCTACTGCCACCGCGCGAGTCAAGACCCCATGCTACCCCGAGCCTGACCCCGCGCATTGGGGTTCCTCTCTCCTCAAGAGGGGTTCCCCCCCGCCTCCTCACCTCCCGACCACCAGCCGGTCGTAGACCTCGCGGGCGCGGCGGTAGGTGTCGAGGACGGGGCCGAAGGGCTTGGGGTCCTTGGCGGCGGCCTGCTTGCGGGAGGTGGCGGCGATCAGCTCGTCGAGCCAGGCGACGTAGAAGCGTGCGGCGGCGGGGTCCCGCGGCGGCTCGCCGCCGACGGTCACGTAGAAGGGGCTCGTGTGGGCGAGCCGCACCGTCTTGCGGCCGCCGCCCGTCGGCTCGAAGACGCGGACGGCGAGCCAGGTGCTGCGGTCAACGGTCACCGTGCGACGGATCGCGATGGACCGCGGGTCGGCGGGGTCGGCCTCGACGGCGGCGACCACCTCGCCGCCCGCGACGATCTCGAGCCGCGCCAGCGGGTCGCGGCAGAGCGCCTGGGCCGCCACCGTCGCCTCGAGCGTCCGGCCGCGGCGGACCTCGAACCGCTGCCCCGGCAGCTTGCCGTTCACCGTGGCGAAGAGCATCGGCCCGTTGGTCACGAAGTTGCGCCCCGCGGCGAGCGCCTCGAACCAGGCCCCGTAGGAGAAGCGGTCGAGCCGCACGTAGACGCGATTGTAGCCCAGCGGGTTCTTCAGCACCCCCGATGCCGAGCCCGCGGAGGCGGGGATCTGGTAGCCGAGGTTGAGATAGCGGTACCACAGGTCGAGCACGTGGAGGGCGAAGCCCGTCGGGCCGGGATAGCGCTTGCGGTCACGCGGGCGTCCCCACGCCTCATTGTCCATCACCTCCGTGCGCTGGAGGTGGTTGCAGACGATGCCCATGCTCGCCACCTTGCCCAGCGCCACGTGCACGGGGGCCTCCCACCAGAAGGGCTTCTCCACCTCGACCCAGGCGCCCTGCTCGAGCGCCCGCTGGTGGTAGGCGAATCCGCTGGGGTGGTCGCGGGTCACGCCTTCGAGGCGGATGGGCTGCCCGAGGTTGAAGATCATGATGGCGCCGCCGGCCCGCTCGTCCTCCTGCGCCAGGGTGTGGAAGGCTCGCGGCTTGGGCGAGGCCGCGCCGTGGTCGCGCAGCTCGATGAGATAGGGCGGCTCGGTCTCGAAGTGCTGCTTGTTCCAGTGGGTGAGCACGGGTGCCAGATTGAGGTCCTCGGCCTGGAGCAGCAGCGGCATGTACGCCACGGGGCGGTGCACGTGCAGGTCGCCGCTGAACCAGCCGCGGTCGTTCATGTCGATCCAGCGGCTCAGCTCCACCGGCACCTGCCGCTGCTGGCCGGGCGCGATCTCGAACTTCGACTCGAACGGCAGGTACTCCGGGCCGCGCTCGACCCGCAGCGTCGCCTTCCCCGCCGGCACGGCCACCTCGAAGCGGCCTGCGCAGCAGAAATGCGGGTCCCGCTCGAACCGTGGCGTCCCGGGCGCGTAGACCGGCTGGCCGCCCACCGTCAGGTGCACGCGGCACGGCAGCGCCTCCCCGCCAGGCTCGGTCACGGTGACTGTCAGGCGGCCCTGCCCCACCTCGCCCGCGGCGCAGGCGCACCCCACCAGGGCCATCAGGCACGCGCTGAGAAGGAGAACGCTCTGACCCATGGCTACCTCCCTTCCGAACCGGCCCCAACCGCCGCCAGGCCCATCCTAGCTGTCCGCAGGCCGGAAGTCAACGGCGCGGCGGTCGGGGCTATCACGGTTTCGCGCGAAACCATGATAGCCGCTCACCCCCCCCACAGCCCCACGCCGGCGACCCGCGAGCGCGATGGGCGAGTCTGGCCCCGGATCTTGGGGTTCCTCTCTTTGCTCGGCCACGTAGTGGGCTCGGCCGGCGCACGGCCTGGGGCGCTGCTCATCGAACGTCTACGGACCGACCCCGGAGCGATCCTCGAAAGGAACTCCTGGCGCCGCGTCCAGGCGACGAGAGCGTGCCGGTGCCTGGGCCCGCAGCATGATTGCGGACCTGTTTAGGTCCGCAATTGTCGTCACTGCGCAACTTGCCAGGCCGTAGGGAAATCGACGTGGAACTCTGACAGCGCAACCCCCTGACTTGCGGCCTCGATCCCCTTGCCCCGTGCCTCCTCCGCCCATGGGGCGACCGGGCGGCCTGATTCCCCCGCACGCGCCACCGACCGGCAATGACGGGGGGATGTCCCTGGTGATTCGAGTCCCGTGAGGCCGCCGCTCCGTGCGGCGGCGGACGCCGGCACGCGGCGTCCTGGCCGCCCTCCGCGTTCTGGGAAGGGTATGCTGGCGCTGCTGGGCAAGAGGTGCGGCTGGGCAAGCGGCGAGACCGCCGCCTTCGCCTACGGCGCTCCGCGCGCTCCGGCTCAGCCAGAGCGGTAAGGAACGGAACACGATCGTGCCGTATCGGGCCGCCGAAGCGGCTTCGTAGCTCTCGCGAAGGCGGATGTCGAACGCTGAATGTCGAATGGGGTGGGAGCGGCGCAGAGGGCGCTTGAGTGTGGCACCCATGTCGGAGCCACAAGCCGCCGGCTTGTGGAAACCGGTCTGGCCCCGGATCTTGGGGACCGCGGCCCGGTGTTCTGAATCGTCCTCGCCCTCGTCG
>CAZDNN010000700.1:0-3128 GCA_964506385.1 uncultured Planctomycetota bacterium | reverse complement strand
TCGGCCGGCGTCGCGGCAGCCTTGGCAAGGTCCTGCGCGCGGGCCCGCACCTCGCCATCGGTATTGCGTGCGTAGCGCGCGGCAAGGGCCTTGACATCGCCCGGCGTCCACGCCTCGTCCCAGATGCGGGAGCGCTGCTCGATCGCCTGCTCGCGGGCCTCCACGGGGCCGGCGAAATCGCGGCAGACCCGTTCCCAGAGCGCCTGCCGGGCCTTCTCGCTCTCCTCCTTCTCACCGATGAGCGACCGCAGCCCCGCGGTCACCCGCACCGGCTGGTCGGGCATGCTCTCCGAGGGCAGTAGGCAGAGCCAGGCCTCGAGGCGCTCGTACTTCGCGTCGAGCCGCAGGACGAGCTCGCCGTCGCAGCCCTGGAAGAAGCCGCTGGTGAACCGCCCCGCCGGCCGCCCGCCCCCCTCGGCCTCGCGGAGCGCGTCGATGCCGTCATCGCCCCCGTGGCCCGGCGCCGGCGCCTCCGCGTCGAGCTTCGCCTGTTGCCAGCGGCGGTCGCGCTCGTCACCGAAGTGGCGGTTGCCGAGCACCGCGGCAACCATCTTCCGCGTCACGGCGACGGCCTTGCCCGTGGCGGGGAACAGCCTGGGGCTGCCGAAGCACACCGTGGCGCGCCCGCGTCGCTTCTCGCCCGATCGCGTCACGCGCAGGCACAGGGTCTTGAGGCCGGCGACGCGGACCCGCAGGCGCATCGGCTTGTCGCCTGGCTTGAGTTCCGCCGTGAAGGGCTCGAAGGCCCTGGCAGCGGGGTCCGCGGCCAGGGCCTCGGCTGCCTCGGCCTCGTGCCGCATCAGCGCCTCCCGCGACAGGCGGAGCGTCTCCTGCCACGTCGCCTTCTTGACGTAATGAGGCGGATCGGCTGCGCCGGCGGACGCCAGGCACAGTACAAGGGCAATCGCGTCACGTCCCCACGGCCTCATGCACGTCCCCCACACAGGCCCTCCGCCGAGCCCATCCTAGCAACTCGGCCGCCGCCTTGCAATAGGAAGGGCCTTCCGGTAGCCTAGTGTCCCTCGTCTGGCGTGGTGCCGGACAACGACTCTCACGAAGGAGGACGGCGCCGTGAGTAGGCAGAGGTCTGGGCTCTCGCTCGTGCTGGTGGCGGTGGCGATCGTCGGCTGCGCCTTTGCGGGACAGCAGAGGCACCGGCCGAAGGTCTTCCTCCAGTTGCCTGACTACATCCACCTGCCCGACGGCATGGCCCTGGACAAGGACGGAAACACGATCCTCGCGTGCCCGAACTACTACCTGGACCAGGTCTACCCCGCCGTGCTCGTCAAGATCACGCCGACCAACGACTGGTCGATCTGGATGCAGATGCCCATCCACCCCGACACGAACCGGGCTGGCCCGATGGGCCTCGAGTTCGGACCCGACGGCAACCTCTACGTCGCCGACCTCCAGTACTTCTGGAGCAAGGACTACAAGTCGCGGCTCATCCGGGTGAACGTCAAGGACGGGAGGCCCACGGGCGCCGACGTGGTGGTCGATGGCTTCAAGCTCTCCAACGCCGTGCGCTGGAAGGGCAACCACGTCTACGTCTCCGAGACCTACTTCGACCTGCCCGACAAGCCCAACCAGAGCGGCATCTACCGCTTCAGCCTCGAGGAGCTCAACAAGGGCAAGATCACCCTGAAGCCCGCGCCCCAGGACCCCCACCTCATCGCGCAGTTCACCACCATCCCCAACGAACGCAAGGACAACGCAGGCGCCGACGGCCTCGCCTTCGACAGCAAGGGCAACCTCTACTGCTCGCTCTTCGGCGACGGCTCCATCCACAAGATCACCTTCGACGCCGCCGGCAACGTCACCTCCAACAAGTGCGTCGTCCGCGACAAGCGCTGCCCCTGCGGCGACGGCATGGTCTGCGACCCCAAGACCGACAAGATCTACATCGCCGACTCTCAGAACAACGCCATCCACGTCCTCCACCCCGACGGCAAGTTCACCACCCTGTGGGAGAACGCCGACAGCGACGGCTCGGACGGCCTGCTCGACCAGCCCTGCGAGCCCTTCATCCGGGGTAACGAGCTCCTCATCTCGAACTTCGACGGCAACTTCCCCGGCCTCAAGAACAAGAGCCACGACGCCTTCCACCACCTCGCCGTGATCAAGCTCGACCAGTAGCGCTCCGAGCCGGCCCATGAGGCCCGGCCCTTATCTGTGCGGCCTTCGTCCTGGCGGGGCTCCTTGCGGGAGGCCCGCCGGCGTGTGGGGCCGACGTGGCGTCGGCGGACGCACGGCCAAGGCTGGGCCGATGGCTGGGGAGATGTGGGCTAGCGGTCGATCGTCGCGAGGGCGGCGACGTCGTTCTCTTCCTCAGGGCCGAAGCTCGGGGTCTCGCGGACCTGCTCGACGCCGCCGTTGCAGCGCAGGACGTTGATGTGGTGCTTGTGGTGGGCGCCGGTGAAGGGTGCGTAGTCCTGGTAGTAGTCGCACCCGATGGCCTTCTGGGGGTTGCGCTCCACCTCGCTGAGGGTCAGGGCCACCGAGGCATCGTCCACGAGCCCCTGGCGGCCGCGCCAGCCATACGAGACCTGGACCTCGCCCTCCTCGGTCTGCCAGTGTTGCCAGCCGTAGCTGTCCCACTCGGGATCGCGGATGGGGTCGGCGGGGCAGTAGAAGACGCGGTAGTCCTCGAGGTAGTTGGGGTACAACAGGCCCCAGCCGGTCTTGCGCTGGCCCGCCCAGACGACGTTGGAGATGCGCAGCGGTGTCTTGTGATTGACGAACAGCGTGTCGTTGCTGGCGTTGGCGTAGTAGTTCACAGCCTTCCAGAGCTGGGTGAGGTTGGTCTTGCAGGTGGTATCGCGGGCCTGGCTGCGAGCGGTCACGACCGCGCCGAGGAGCAGCGCCGCAAGCAGGGCGATGATGCCCATGACGACCATCAACTCGACGAGTGTGAAGCCACGGCGGAGGCTGTGACCGGCGATCACGCTGTCACCTCTCGGGCTGGGGCCAGCTCCTCCCTTCGGCACGCCGCCTCCGATTATCGGCAAGCGAAGGCCGGAGTCAAGGGCTCTTCTGCCCCTCCGCGTCACGGCGTGTCCTGCCACTACCCCTGGGGTAACACTTCAGCGAAGTGTGGGCCCGCCGCCGCAGACAATTGGCACGCCTTT
>CAZDNN010000699.1:0-3139 GCA_964506385.1 uncultured Planctomycetota bacterium | reverse complement strand
TCGGACGTGTCAAAAAGCGTGCCAATCGCCTGCGGCGGCTCGGCGGCACTTCAGCGGGCCGAGTAGTTGCCTCTCAGCAACTGTTGCTGGGGCAGCAAAAGCCGTGCCGACGAGGAGGAATCAGCGGGAATCTGCGCAGCTCGCGATAAGTCGTTCCGTGCACAACACTTGCGGCTGCAAGTTGTCCGCCGATGCGCTGGTATCCGGCACCCCGCCTGTCCGCCCATGTTGACAATCGGCAACGGGCGAGACGCCCGATCGCCGTATCTCCAGGGCCAGGTTGTGCTTAGGATGTTGACGTTTCGCAACATGCCATGGCCGCGCGGCAACATGACGGCGGGGGCCTCGCAGGTCACTCCTGGGCGGGAAACCGGAAGAGGCGGAGGGCCTTGTGGCGGAAGATGGCGAGGAGCGGCTCCGTCGGCGACCAGCGTCGGCATGCTCCCCCAGACCGGACGGGCGCCGCCACGGGCAGTGGCGAAGCGATCGCGGGCACCGCGCGGGCCGATCAGAGGAGATTCCGCAGATACCGGCGCAGGAGCCACTTGGCGAGGGTGAGGGCGACGATGCAGCCGAGGATGACGCCCACGGTGCGCAGCCCCCACGTCCGGCTGACCACGAGGCCGAGCGAGATGCCGGCCGCGGGCGGATGCTCGGTGTTCGTCACCACCATCAGGAAGATGGCCACCCCCACCGCCAGCCCGCCCATCACCACCTCCGCCACCACGTGGCTCACCCCCACGGCCGCGGGGTCCAGCCACCGATACGCCAGCCCGAAGACCACCCCGACCACGACCCCCACCACGTAGCCGCCGACCATGTACCGCGCCTCGGAGACGTGGACGTGCGGCATGGTGAACGCGATGAACGCGCTCGCCCCCAGCGACGCGATCAGCGCCGTCTCCTCCACCGTGTCCATCAGCGCCAGCACGACCATCATGGCCGCCGCCGCCAGCAGGCACTGCACCACGTAGTGGCCCGGGATCCGCCGGAACTTCGCATCGAGGAGCTTGAGCATCGTCACCTTCCCATCCGTCTCGCCCCAGAGCCTATCCGTGCCAGCCACCGGCGTCAAGCCACGCGCCGCCCTGAGCTCTGCCGAAGGGAGGACACGGAGAAGAGGGAGGAGGGAAGCGGGTGTGCCGCCAAGGCCGCCAAGGATGGCGAGAGGAGGGCGAGCCACGAATCGGCACGAATGCGGCTTGAGGCCTGTAGCTGGATGCTGGGTGCTCGCAGCTCGTGGCTTGCGGCTTGCAGGCGGATACTGTCCCGCGACTTCAGAAGGCGTTTTCGACCTTCCAGATTTCCCAGACGTGGCCGGCCCGTTTGAGCGCCTCGGTCTCCGGTGGGAGCGTGGGCTTGTCGGGCTGCCAGCCCGAGGGCATGAGCTCGCCGGTAGCTCGGTGGTGCTGGAAGGCGCGGATCTGCCGGAGCAGTTCCGCGACGTTCCGGCCCACGGGCGGCGTGAGGACCTCGGCGGCCTGGATGGTGCCGTCGGGGTCGATGATGAAGCGGCCGCGCACGTCGACGCCTGCCTCCTCGTCATAGACTCCGTAGAGCGAGCCGATGCGCCCGCCCGGATCGGCCACCATCGGGTAAGGGGCGCCTCCTTCGACCATCTTCGACAACTCCACCTCCTGCCAGACCTTGTGTGAGAAAACACTGTCCACGCTGACGGCGAGGACCTCGACGCCGAGCTCCTGCAACGCAGGGTATGTGGCGGCGACCGCCGCCAGCTCGGTGGGTCAGACGCAGGTGAAGTCAGCCGGGTAGAAGCACAGGACCACCCACTTGCCGCGGTAGTCCGAGAGCTTCACCTCCGCGGCCTTGCCCTGGTGGTACGCCTTGGCCGTGAAGTCTGGGGCCTCTCTGCCCACGATCGCCATGCGAGATCTCCTGTCTCCCAGATCAACGGGGGGTCATGCTTTCCGGAGCTCGTGCACGTTGCAGTGCACGCGCGCCGGCAGCTCAGTGGCGTCGACCGCGAAAGTCGCCCCCGGCGCGTCGTCCCGTGGCTCACCAGTTCTCGGCCAGGAGTTCGAAGTGGGCCTGTGGGTGTGCGCAGGCGGGGCAGAGCTCTGGGGCCTCGGTGCCGTCGTGCACGTAGCCGCAGTTGAGGCAGCGCCAGGTCACCGGCTGGTCCTTCTTGAACACCGTGCCGGCGTCGATGTTGGCGAGCAGGGCGAGATAGCGGCGCTCGTGCTGTTTCTCGGCGACGGCGATGGCCTCGAAGACGCCTGCGATGGCGTCGAAGCCCTCCTCGCGCGCCGTCGCGGCGAAGCTCGGGTACATGTCGGTCCACTCGTAGTGCTCGCCTGCGGCTGCGGCCTTGAGGTTCTCGGCCGCGGAGCCGATGGTGCCGGCGGGGAAGGCCGCCGCGATCTCCACCTCACCGCCCTCGAGGAGCTTGAACAGGCGCTTGGCGTGCTCGCGCTCCTGCTCCGCCGTCTCCGCGAAGATCTCCGAGATCTGCCGGAAGCCCTCCTTGCGCGCCGCACTCGCGAAGTAGCTGTAGCGGTTCCGCGCCTGCGACTCCCCCGCGAAGGCCGTCAGGATGTTCCGTTCCGTCTGCGATCCCCTCAAGCCCATTTCCCAGCCTCCTTTGGTTCTCCCCTGTCAGCACCGAGCGCGTCCCGCAACGTCCCTGCCGGGTGATCCGGCGCGACGGCGGGGCCGATGCGATGCTGCTGTCCTGGCGCAAGTCATCCTACCTTTCGATCGTACCTGTCGCCCGTCACGTGTCAAGCAGATTCCCACGGGAGTTCGCAGTCAGCTTGACGCGCTCGCCCGCGGTCCGTACGATCCTGCCGGCCGGCGGCGGCTCCATCCTCTCCACCGGCGACCAGTGCGGCCGCGACACGCCGGATGAGAACATCCTGGCGATGGTTGACGTAGCGGGGGACTACGGGCGCTACTGAGCCTGCGGGATCCGAGGTGTGATGCGTGAGCCCGATGCGGCGGGCGGGAGGCCCCGAGCGACCGACAGGCGTGCTGGCCGGGGGACGCCCGCTCGCCTTCCTCGCCGCCGCTGTGGCCAGGGGCCAGCGTCCTGCGAAGGGACGGGCCGCGGCGTCGAGGCAGGTTGGTGTGTCCACGGTCTCAGTCCAGTCGCCCAGGCAGGTGGGGCGGCCAGTCTGCC
>CAZDNN010000698.1:0-3151 GCA_964506385.1 uncultured Planctomycetota bacterium | reverse complement strand
GGCCCGAAGACCCGCACGCAGTCCGAACGGACTTCTGCCACGGGCTGCTAGGCGTAGAGGGCCATGCTGGCGAAGGTCACGGCGCAGCCCTCCTCGCGGGCGACGGCCTGGCGGTAGTCGAGCAGCTCGCAGCGGGCGGCGTCCACGGTGGCGAGGAGGGTGCAGATGTTGCCGAGTCCGCAGATGTGGCGGGCGTTGCCGTCGAGCATGATGGCTTCGTAGAACGCATCGGCATCGAGGGCCACGACGTGCTCCAGGGCCGCGCGGTCGGCCCGCTCGACCTCGCTCATCAGGCGGGGCGTCAGATCGAAGTCGTGGCCGAACTGGCGGCCCACGTGCGCGAGGTCAGCGGAGGCGATGACACAGGCCCTCCGCCCGCTCCCCGCGAGGGTCTCTCGCAGAGCCGCGACGAAGCCGGCGACGGCTGGCGTCTGGCTCGGCACGCCCTCCCCCACCGCCAACTCCATCGACCCGCACAGGACGGGCAGAAGCTCGATGGCGCGGTCGGCGAACAGGTGCTGGAGGAGGACGACCTGGAGCTCGATGGAGTGTTCGCCCCGGTGGACCAGCTCCTCGGCGAACGGGTCGCCCGGGCATCGCTCGGCGAGGGCGTGGACGAGGCCGGCGTTGGTGCGCGTCATGCCGAGGGGTGTCTCGAAGCCCTTATCTGTCAGGATATAGAGCGCATCATTGGCGTGGTGGGCGGTGCCGAGGACGACGAAGAGGTCCGCGTCGCAACCCTCTGCGAGGGCCTTGTAGGCGTGGGCGTAGCCGACGGCGCCTCGCTTGAAGTCGATATGGGGCGCCACCAGGCCCACCACCCGGCCGTCCGCCGTGCCCGGCTCCGGTGCGCCGGGGCCGTCGGGCAGGGTGAAGAAGCTGTCGATGGCGGCCCGCAGCTTGTTGGGGTCCTTGGGGTAGCCTGAGCCGGCGCTGGCCGGCTGCCGCACGGGGGCTGCGCGGTAGGCCTGCGTCAGGTCGTCGAGATGGGCGGCGAAGCGCTCGCTGTCGAGCAGGAGCGCCTCGTCGAGCTGCTCGACCATGCCGCGGATCTCATCGCTGAAGACGAGACGGCCGAAGCGGCGGGTCAGGATCGCCTGAATGTCGGTGATGCTGTGGGTGCCGTCGAAGAGCGCGAGGACGGGCAGCATCTCCTGGGGCACCGCGAGCGCGTGCTCGGAGAGGCCCGTGGGGTCGAAGAGCTGGACCATCTTCCTGCCGTGATATCGAACGGGCATGGCCTCGATGGGCCGCAGCTTCGGATTGCCCACGGACGAGTTCCTGTGACGACGGCGGATGCCTACGCGCCGGCGAGGCGGTGCAGGGCCTCGAGGTAGCGCGCGGTGGTCTGCTCGACGACGTCGGGCGGCAGGGCAGGGGCGGGAGGCGTCTTATCCCAGTCCTGCGCGTCGAGCCAGTCGCGGACGGGCTGCTTGTCGAAGGACGGCTGGCTGCCGCCGGGCTGGTAGCGGTCGAGGGGCCAGAAACGGGAGGAGTCGGGGGTGAGCACCTCGTCGATGAGGATGATCTCGTCGCCGAGGACGCCCCACTCGAACTTGGTGTCCGCGATGAGGATGCCCCGGCCGCGGGCGTAGTCGCGGGCGGCGTTGTAGATGGCAATGCTGCGGTCCCGCAGCGTCGCCGCCACGTCCTCGCCGACCCGCGCGGCGGCTTCCTCGAACGAGATGTTCTCGTCGTGGCCGCTATGGGCCTTGGCGGCGGGGGTGAAGATGGGCTCGGGCAGCTCGTCGGCCTCGACCAGGCCCTCCGGCAGGGCGATGCCGCATACGGTGCCGCTGTCGCGGTACTCGCGCCAGCCCGAGCCGGCGAGGTATCCCCGGACGACGCACTCGATGAGGATCGGCTCGGCGCGGTGGACGAGCATGGAGCGGCCCTCGAGCAGACCGGCGTGGGCCTCAAGGCCGTGGCCCATTTCCGCCACCTGGTCGGTGATGAAGTGGGTCTTCGTGAGGTCCGCGAGCAGGCCGAACCAGAAGACGGAGAGGCCGGTGAGCACCCGCCCCTTGTCGGGGATCGGGGTGGGGTTGACGACGTCGAAGGCGGACAGGCGGTCGGAGGCGACGATGAGGAGCTGGTCGCCGAGGCCATAGATGTCCCGGACCTTGCCGCGTCCGAGAAGAGGGAGGCCGGGCAGGTTAGTCTCGAAGACAGCGGGCGTGGTGCTCACGTCGCTCCTCTCCTGTGGAACAGGTTGTGGGGAAGTGCCCCGACTAGAGGGCGGTGGCCTGGATGCCAAGCCTGGAGCACAGGCGCTGGACCCCCTTGAGCCCCGGGCGCTGACGCAGTGCGCGGACGAGCTCGCGGCGCGCGGCCTCCTCGTCGCCGACCTTCAGCAGCGTCTCGGCCAGGCGCTTGCGGATCTCCGCGAGATCGCGCTGGGGCAGAGGCAGCCTCAGGGCGTGGCGGAATCGGATTATGGCACCCTCCGGCTCCATCTGCCGCGGAATCCGCTGGGTGTAGATGGTCACGATGCGGTCCTGGACCTCGTCGAAGAAGTAGCGCAGGCGCGGGCCCTCGAACTCCTCGTGGAAGACCTCCTCATAGAGCACAAGCGCCTCGTCGAGCCTCTCCTGGCGCTCGTACTCCTCGCCCAACAGGAACTTACAGTCCAGGTGGTCCTTCACCGGCAGGTAGGGATAGAGGTCGAAGCTGCGACGGCTGCCGCGGAGCCGCTCGTAGGTCTCGGTCGCTCGCGCCCCGTTCCCATCGAGCAGGTCATCGAGGATTCTCCGGCAGAGGGCCGCCACGCCGTCCGTCTCGTCCACCGTGCTGGTCACCGAAGCCATGCGGCCACCGAACGAGCGGCTGCGGCGCAGGCTCTGGTCGTGGAAGCGGCGGCGGTGTTCGTCCGAAAGCACCTGGTAGGCCTCGACGAGTTCGCGCGTGCGCTGTTCCGCCCAAGCCCGGTTCCCTTGATTGCGGTCGGGGTGGAACTGCTTCAGGAGCTTGCGGAAGGACCTCTTGATCTCCGCAAGTCCCGCATGAGGCTCAATTTGCAGAACGTCGTAGTAGTTGACCACCGAGTACCTTCCACCGCCTTGGCATCGGTCGCCCGTAGCCCTCAGAAGCCGATTATAGCGGTCGAGAGCCGCGAAGTCAAGAGGATCGTTCCGTCTTTGCCTCGACAGAT
>CAZDNN010000697.1:0-3170 GCA_964506385.1 uncultured Planctomycetota bacterium | reverse complement strand
GCTAGGCGAATCGAGGGCCTATCTGTTGGAGTAGAACCAGCCCGACGGCTAGCAGTCCGTGGCAGAAGTCCTTCGCAGACGAGTGCGAGGGATTCGGGCCGAGGTCAAGGCGCGAGATCGCAGGCGAATCGGTGGATTCGTCGAGATCTCGCAACGCGGAGATCGGCCCGAAGACCCGCACGCAGTCCGAACGGACTTCTGCCACGGGCTGCTAGAGCGCACGCAGCATCAGGTCCACCCTCCGCCACCTGGGAAGAGCCTGTTGCGGAAACTCCCCCTCGGCGGAAGGCCGCCTGAAGGCGGGACCGCGAACCGCCGCCTGTCGGCGGCGGGCGCCCCACGCGCCTGGGAGCTTTGATTCAGAATCGTGGCGAGCCATATAGCCAGGGGCAGCTTGTGCAAGGGCCTCGTGAAATGGCGAAAGTCGAGTTTACTCGGCGCGCGATTTCTGCTAGGGTACTTGGCTGGATTGCTGCATGGCCCCCCGCGCGGGGCGCCCACAGGCCTCCGCACCGTTGATGCGGAAGGACGTCTGCGATGGGGAAGCTGAAGTGGGTGCTGCTGGCCATCGTTGTGGTGGCCATCGTGGTCGGCGTAGTGGTGGTCCTGAACATCGACCGCGCGGCCCGCAAGGCCGTCGAGATCGGCGGCACGCAGGCGCTCGGGGTGGAGACCAGGTGCGGCGGCGTCCACGTCGGGCTGCTCAGCGGCAGCGTGGGGATCGAGGGCCTCCAGATCGCCAACCCCGAGGGCTACCAGACCGACCGCCTCATGGCACTCGGCAGCGGCAAGGTGGCGTGTGACATCGGCTCGCTCATGGGCAACGAGGTCGTGGTCCACGAGCTCCTCATCGACGCGGCCGAGATGACCCTCGAGATCAAGCCCGCCCTCCCGCCGAAGACCAATATCGGTGACCTGCTCAAGAAGCTCGAATCCGACAAGCAGGAGCCCCAGGAGAAGGAGGAGGCGACCGAGGAGGAGGGCGAGCCGAAGACCTTCAAGGTCGAGCTCATCCGCATCACCGGCACCAAGGTCCGCTTCCACCTCATCGGCGGCAAGACGGCCGACCTCACCCTGCCCGACATCGAGCTCAAGGACGTGACGAACGCCGACGGCACACCCCTGATGCTCGGCGACATCTTCACCCAGGTCATCGCCTCGATCGGCACGGCGGCCGTCAGCAAGGCAAAGCTGGACGGGGTCGTGCCCGCCGAGCTGCTCGCAGGCTTCACAGGCTCCCTGGCCTCTGCCCAGAATCTGCTCGGCGACGGCGCCGGGCAGCTCAAGGCCCAGGCCGCGGCGCTCCAGGGCGAGCTCGGCAAGCTCACCGGCGCGTTCGAGAAGCAAATCGGCGGCCTCGGCAAGGGACTGGGCAAGGAGGCCGGCAAGCTCACCGGCGGCATCAAGGGCATCCTCGGCGGCGGCAAGAAGGACGACGACAAGAACTGACCGGCGCGGCCCCCTGGCCGATGGGGGCCAGCGCTGAAGCGATAGTGGGCCATGGAAGGTGGGCGGCCGATGGGCCGGCGGCCCTGCCTACATGCAACAGACGGGAGTCGAAATGGCCACTCAAAACATCGGTGTCTGTGACCAGTGCAGCAAGCGCGTGCCCGCGGAGCACGTGATCCGCGACGGCAAGGTCTACTTCGTGAGGCATTGCCCCGACTGCGGCGACCGCGAGGGCCTCGTGAGCTCCGATGCCGAGGTCTGGCAGTGGAAGCGCGACATCTACGGCTACACGGGCGACGAGCCCATCGGCTGCTCCCTGTGCTGCGACACCTGCGGCCGCGACCACGAGCCCAAGCTCCTGTTCCTCGACGTCACCAACCGCTGCAACATGAACTGCCCGATCTGCCTGGCCAACATCCCGGGCATGGGCTTCGAGTTCCACCCACCCATCGAGTACTTCGAGCGGATCTTCGAGATCCTCGGCACCTGGGACTACAAGCCCCGCGTCCAGCTCTTCGGCGGCGAGCCCACGGTCCGCCGCGACCTCTTCGAGATCATCGACCTCGCCAAGAAAAACGGCGTGCGGGTCTGCGTCGTCACCAACGGCATCAAGCTCGCCGACGAGGACTACTGCCGGCAGCTCTGCGACGCCAACGTCCAGCTCCTCCTCTCCTACGACGGCCCCGAGCCCGAGACCTACGAGCGCCTGCGCGCCAACCGCGAGTCCGGCGCCAAAAAGGCCAAGGCCGTCGAGAACGTCGCGAAGTTCAGCAAACGCCAGCACACGCTGCTGTGCGCCGTCGCGCAGGGCGTCAACGACCACTGCATGCCCGAGGTCTTCGCCTTCGCCCACGAGCACCGCAAAGTCGTCAAGCGCATCCACTTCCTCCCCCTCTGCGAGTTGTGGGCGCCCGGCACCTTCAACGTCGATCAGATGACCACGTCGGAGGACCTCGAGAAGATCCTCGACGGCGCCTTCCCCGACGAGTCGCTCGAGTTCCTCCCCGCTGGGCTCACCACCCTCGCGCAGCCCGCCTTCCGCTT
This sequence comes from uncultured Planctomycetota bacterium, assembly GCA_964506385.1. Taxonomy (GTDB): domain Bacteria; phylum Planctomycetota; class PUPC01; order DSUN01; family DSUN01; genus CAZDNN01. Next base: position 677 of record CAZDNN010000697.1, on the reverse strand, counting down.
CTTCAGCAAGGGCACCCTGCGGTTTGCCGGCATCCATCCCAACTGCGAGTCCGCCACCTACGTCATCTCCGACGGCGAGCGGTATCACCCCATCGGCTACATCCTCAAGCGCCCCCTTCGCGAGCTCGTCGGCGAGCTGGCCGAGCGCGCGAAGAAGCTCAATCCCAGGCTCGCCAAGCTCGACCCCGACAGGTGGTTCCAACGCTGGCGCGGCCGGCTCATGGCGCTCAGGGCTTTCGGCTGGCCCATCCTGCGGTCCCTGCGGTACGGGCGGCTGGCAAAGGGCAGCCCGGTGATGGCCCTGCTGCGCATCCTCGGCGGCCTGCTCATCGGCCGCAGGGTCAGCGAGCAGATGCGCCGCCACACCTACGTCAGCGACATGTGCCTCAGCGTCGTCCTCCCCTTCGAGGAAGTCCACTCCCTCGAGGCCGCCCGGCTCGACCGCTGCTCCGTCGCCTTCTGCTACCTCGACCCCGACACCGACGAGCTGCGGCACGTGCCCTTCTGTGCCTGGACCCTCTACCGCGCCGACGTCTTCCGCCGCATCGCCGCCAAGTATGCCGCCCAGCCCGCCCCCGAGCCGGAAGCCAGCGCCGAGGCCGCCGTCTCCTAGTCCGGATTCCTCAGTGTGCCGTGCCAAGGCACGGGTCTTCAGCGGGGTGGAAGTCCCCGCCGGG
>CAZDNN010000696.1:0-3176 GCA_964506385.1 uncultured Planctomycetota bacterium | reverse complement strand
CTTCGGCGGGGGAAGGGAGGGGGGCTGCGGGGCCCCCGCGTGACGACGCCGACGGTCCCTGCTTGCTGAGCGTGAGGCCGCCGGCTTGTGAGAACCGGCCTGTACTCGCACGCTGGGGCTCCGCCGACTCCGCGCTGGCCGAGGAGTCTGGTGCCGGCCGGCCATGAGATCGAGCGCGAGGAGGAGTCGGGAGGAAACCCCAAGATGCGGGGTCGACTCAAGCCGCTGATTCCCCTTGCTTCACAGCGTCGGATTGGTATAATATAGTTTTCTTGCGGGGGGATAGTCCGGATCGAGCCAACGAGGTAGCCCGATGAAGCCGAAGATCCATCCCGACTACGTCGAGTGCACCGTGACCTGCGGCTGCGGAAACACGTTCCAGACGCGGGCCACGAAGCCGAGAATCCAGGTTGAGGTCTGCTCCCAGTGCCACCCGTTCTACACGGGCAAGCAGAAGTACGTGGACACGGCGGGCCGCGTCGAGCGGTTCCAGCGCCGCTACAACTGGCCCACGCAGGCCGCAGAGCCGGCGAAGGACGAGGGCACGGAACAGCCGGCGGCCTCCCCCTCCGCCGCGCCTGACACAGATAGCCAGTAGGTGTACCAGCCAGGGTCTCCCCTACCCTCCCAGGCTCCCGCGGCAGACGCACGGAGCCGCGACCCGGCGCCGCGCCGGGTGACCGAGACGAGGCGCATCGGCCTCGGGCCGAGCGACGAGCGATGCTGAGCGACGCGTTCATCGAGAAGCTCGACGGCATGACCGAGCGCTACCAGGAGCTCGAGCAGCTCCTGGCCACGCGCGAGGTCACCTCAAACCCAGCGAAGCTCCGCGCCCTCAGCAAGGAGTTCGGCTCCCTGGCGAAGTACGTCCGCGAGTACCAGGCCCTCCGCGAGCTCCAGGCCCGGCAGGCGGAGGCGGCGGGGCTCATCGAGGACGACGGCGACGACCCCGAGCTTCGCCAGCTTGCCGAGGAGGAGCTCGCGACCGTGGAGGCCGCAATCGAGCGGGCCGAGGAGCAGATCGCCGAGCTGCTCATCACGGAGGACGAAGACGCGGCTCGCGACGTGATCGTCGAGATCCGCGCGGGCACCGGCGGCGACGAGGCCGCGCTGTTCGTAGCCGACCTGTTCCGCATGTACCAGAAGCTCGCGGAGCGCAAGGGCTGGAAGCTCGATGTGCTCGACAGCAGCCCGACGGACATCGGTGGCTTCAAGGAGATCATCTTCGAGCTCGAGGGGCAGGATGTCTACCGCCTGATGCAGTTCGAGAGCGGCGTCCACCGCGTCCAGCGCATCCCCGCCACCGAGTCGAGCGGCCGCCGCCACACCTCCGCCGTCACGGTGGCCGTGCTGCCTGCCGCGGAGGCGGTGGACGTGGAGATCAACGAGGACGACCTCGAGTGGGACATCTTCCGCTCGTCCGGCCCTGGCGGCCAGAGCGTCAACAAGACGAGCTCGGCGGTCCGCCTGACCCACAGGCCCACCGGCATCGTCGTGTCGATGCAGGACGAGCGTTCGCAGCACAAGAATCGGGCGAAGGCCCTGCGGGTCCTGCGCTCGCGGCTCTACGAGCGGAAGCGGGCCGAGGAGGCCCAGGCGCGGGGCGACATGCGGCGGAGCCAGGTCGGCTCTGGCGACCGCAGCGAGCGGATCCGCACCTACAACTTCCCGGAGAACCGCCTGAGCGACCACCGCATCGGCCTCACGCTCTACAGCCTCAGCCAGATCATGCTCGGCGAGCTCGACGAGGTCATCGACGCCCTCCTCGAGCACGACAGACAACAGCGGCTCAGCGAGATCTGAATGAGCCACAGCCCGTCCCCACAGCGGGGGCCATCCCCCTCGCAGACCGAGGGGCATCGCGAGGCTGCCGAACGGTGGACGATCCTGCGGCTCCTCGACTGGACGGCTCGGTTCTTTGAAAGCAAGGGCATCGACACCGCACGGCTCGACGCCGAGCTGCTGCTCGCCCACGCCCTGGGCTGTCGCCGCATCGAGCTCTACGCGCGATACGACGAGGTCCCCGACGGCGAGCCGCTCGCGCGGTTCCGCGACGCCGTGCGCCGGCGCAGTCAGCGGGTCCCGGCCAAGTACCTCACGGGCGAAACCGAGTTCTACTCCCTCGCCCTGGCCGTCGGCCCCGCCGTGCTCATCCCGCGGCCAGAGACCGAGTTCCTCGTCGAGCAGGCCCTCAAGGCCCTGCCCAAGGACGAGGAACGAAGGGTCGCCGACCTCGGCACAGGGAGCGGCGCCATCGCCATCGCCGTCGCGAAGCACCGGCCAGAGGCCAGCCTAGTCGCGACGGACGCCTCGCCTGAGGCCCTCGATGTGGCGCGGGCGAATGCCCAGCGCCACGGCGTGGGTGACCGCATCGAGTTCCGCCGGGGGAGCTGGTTCGAGGCGCTCGCAGCGGGCATGGTGTTCGATGCCATAGTGAGCAATCCGCCCTACGTGGCGACGGCGGACCTCGCGCGTGCGATGCCCGAGGTCCGGGACCACGAGCCGCGGGCAGCGCTCGACGGCGGCCCCGACGGGCTCGACGCCCTGCGGACCCTCGCCGCGGGGGCGCCGGCTTGGCTGAAGCCGGGCGGCTGGCTCATCGTCGAGGTCGGCGCGGGCCAGGCACAGGCCGTGACCGAACTGGCGGAAGGGACAGGACGCTACGAGACGATCGGCGTGGTGCCCGATTTCGCGGGCATTGACCGCGTCGTCTCGATGCGGAAGAGACAGGACAGTTTCGCGGACCGGGACGAGGCCGCTTCCCCGTGACCCCGTACCCACCGCGGCGGCCGGCCCGAGGCGGGCCAGGTCTCTCGGCGGAACCGCGTTTCCCGCGCGCTTCCGTCGGCAGACCGGCCCCGACGGCCCGGCGGCAGCCGCTGAGGGCCTCCAGGGTCCGCGTGAGAGGACGGACAGCGTGGACAGGATCGTGGTTGAAGGCGGCGCTCGGCTGGAAGGCACCGTGGAGATCAACGGGGCCAAGAACGCCGTGCTCCCGATCATGGCGTCGTGCCTCCTGGCCGACGGGCCCACCGTGATCGACAATCCGCCGAATGTCCGGGACGTGCGGACCCTGCTCAAGGTGCTCGCCGCCCTGGGCGTGAAGCACGAGTGGAACGGCACGATGGTGCTCGAGGTGGTGGAAACGCCTCCCGGCGCCAGAGGTGACACCGTCA
>CAZDNN010000695.1:0-3181 GCA_964506385.1 uncultured Planctomycetota bacterium | reverse complement strand
GGCGCTGCGCCAGATTTTCATGGAGCAGCCGTTCCGGATGTCGATGATCGGGGGGCACGAAACGATCGAGCTGGGCGACCACAAGATCTACGTCGAGTCGATGGCGGGAGACGTGCTGCACAACGTGGTGGTGATCGCGCCGCGCCAGGGGAGGGACTCGAGGGCGGGGGAAGCCGCGGCGAAGAAGGACGATGACCGCAACACCTTCGCCGAGCAGCATCCCGAGGTCTACGTCTACCGGGCCCGCGAGGCGCGGTATCGCCCGAACCCCGACAACAGCACGGTGCGGATCATGCTCCAAGACGCGGAGTACACGATCGTGACGCCGGAGCGGAACGCGCGAAGCTGGCTGAACCTGAGGGCGGACGAGCAGGAGCTGGAGGTCCCGGTGGAGAACCCGCTGGAGGTGGTGCACAAGCTCAAGCGCCGCGAGCTGTCGTCGTCGGGCCTGGCCAAGCACGCCGCGGAGCTTCGCGCCCGCCTGTCCGAGCATCCACCGGCGAAGGAGATGCGGGACCTGCGGAAGCGCCTCGCTGGGTTGCTGGCCGAGCTCTACCAGCGCCAGGTGCTCTCGGCCGCGGTCTTCTGCCTGGCGCTGGTGGGGGTGCCGCTGGGCATCTGGATCCGCCGGGAGAGCCGGCTCGCGTCGTTCACGGTGGCAGTGCTCGTGTTCCTGCTGCTCTACTCGCTGATCGTGGGAGGCGAGGGGATGGCTGTAAGGGAGCGCCTGCCGGCTGCCGTGGCGCTGTGGACGCCGGCCGCGCTGATAGCAGGGCTGGGCGTCGGTCTGCTGGTCCACCTCTCCCGCCACTGACTAGCGAGGCCCGACCGTGCTCGGACGCCGCCTGGACCGCTACGTCACGTCGTTATACCTCTGGCACCTCGCCGTGTGCTTCCTGGCGGTGTTGGGCCTCTACGTGGTGGTGGACACGTTCGCCCACCTCGACGACTTCAGCAAGCAGGGGGCCCTGGCCGAGCAGGTGCGGGCGGTGGTGACGTACCACGCCTACCAGATTCCCGTGCTCGTCGGCCAGTTCCTGCCGGTCGTGGTGCTCCTCGCCGGGATCATCGCTGTGGGCCGCCTGTCGACCTACAACGAGATCAACGCGATGAAGGCCGCCGGCGTGAGCATCCACCGCATCCTCCTCCCCGTCTTCCTCGCGTCCTTCGGCGTCGGACTGCTGGGCATGGCCGACCAGGAGCTGCTCGTGCCGTCGCTGGAGGGCGACATCCTCCAGATTCGCGGCAGCGTGCTCAAGGGCCGCGACGTCTACCGCGACCTGTTCGCCTACGACAGCAAAGAACGCACGGGCGTCATGGTCCAGACTCTGCTCAACTCGGCCTACGGCTTCAACCTCCAGACCGTCGAGGTCCGGCCGCGCCAGCCCGCGGCCGGCTCCGAGCGCCCGAGCCTGCCGTCCCTGCGCGCCGCGCGAGCCGTGTGGGTGGACCGCTGGGCCTTCCTCTTCGACGGCGCGACCCCGGCGTCCGCCGCCGAGGCCAGGCCGTTCCGTGCCAGGACCGTGCTCGTGGACGTCGCGGCCGCGGAGTTCAGCCCCCCGCTGGAGCCGCAGGCCCAGCTCGCCGACGGCACGCGCGCCCACGTCGTCGGCGCCCAGCTCGACGGCAAGCCCGTTGACCTCGTCTTCGCGGCCTGGGAGCCCATCTCGCGCCAGCGGATGATCCTCCGGGGCCAGATCACAGGCGTCTACCGCGACAGCCCCCCCGGCGCGTCCACGGCCGACAGCGGGCACGCCCCGGCCCCCATCGACGTCGTCTGCGCCCTGTGGCTCGACGGCCAGTGGCTCGGCCGCGCCCAGACCTACAGGCAGATATCCCCTGAGAAGCGCGAGCTCATCGTCTACGACGGCGACCCCCTCCCCCTCTCGCTCCCACCCCAGGAGCTCATCCAGAGCCGCACCGACCCCACCCTCAAGAGCATCCCCGAGCTCTACCGCCTCGCCCGCCGGGTTCCCAGCATCAGTCAGCGCCTGCTCATCGACGTCTACACCCGGCTGGCCTTCCCCCTGGCCAACGTCGCCCTGCTCCTGGTCGCCATCCCCCTGCTCTTCCAGCAGGAGGGTGGCAAGAGCACGCTGCTGGGCACGGGCCTCGCCAGCTTCGTCGGCATGTCCTACTACGTCGTCAGCTACGCCTTCCTGGCCATCGGCCGCGACCCAGACGGCATCTTCGGCGGCCTGCCATGGCTCGCCGCCTGGCTACCCATCCTCCTGTTCGGCATCGCCGGGGCCATCCTGCTCTGGAACATGGACACCTGAGCCCCGCCCACACTCCCGCCGCTGGCGCCAAGGCGCCGACTTTCGCGCTGCCGGCAGGCGAGCCCCATGATGTCCATCGCTCTGCGATGGCCGACGGTCAGCCGGTCGAGGTGGTCCTGCCAGAGGCGGTGGTCCCAGGCGTGCACGGCCACCACGACGAAGCCCAGGGCGAACGGGCCTTTCGACAGCGTGGCCGCACCGGTCACGATGCCGGCAACGCCCATGATCACCATTGCCACCCATCGCCGCTGGGCCGTCGCCGCCAGGTCCGCGAACACAATGCCGTAGAGGATGAGGGCCGCGAGCATGATACCCATCCGCGAGAACCTGCCCCATTCGACCACCAGCCACGAAGTGCCCCAGATGCCGGCTGCGAACATTCCAGCGCGCGCGGAGAACCATCGCCGGCCCAGAAGATACACGCCCAGCAAGCCCGCGATCGCGCTCGCGACCGCCGGAATGCGAGCCACCACGAAGTCCACGCGACCCGTCAGACGAAACAGCAGGGCTACTGCCCAGTTGAAGAGCGGAGGCTTGTCAATGTAGGGCTTCCCGCACACCAGCGGCACAAGATACTCCCCCGACTCCGCCATCTCGCGGGCGATCTCCGCGTGGCGGGTCTCGCGGGTCCTCCGACTCCGAGCCCGCTGGGGTCCTCCCGTGACTGGAGTGCCGTCCGACCACACTGCCCTTATGCTGCCAAAGCCGCAGGCAGCGGGCGACAGGCTCCAAGCCATCCGTGTCGTCTTCCGCGACGCGGCGGCGCTCACAGGCAGGAGCTGGCGGCAGACACAGACGGCAGGGAGTGGGGTGTCCCCAGGGGACCGGGCCGGGAGGCCTGGGGATGGCACACCTGAACAGGTGTGGCGCCATCACGCGATTCGGGAGACGCCCGCGATGTT
>CAZDNN010000694.1:0-3187 GCA_964506385.1 uncultured Planctomycetota bacterium | reverse complement strand
TGGGCCCTCGTCTTGCCATTGGGCTTCTTGAGGAGCGCGTCGCTCTTGAGGAAGCGCCCCACGTCGGCGGGCCGGATGGCCTTGAGGCTCTTGCCGTCGCCGAAGAAGCCGGCGGCGACCTCCAGGGCCTTGGCGTAGGTCCTGAGGGTCTGCTCCTTCCTGCCTGCCGCCCGCAGGTGCTCGATGAACCGCGGCGCGGCGTCCTTCAGGGTGAGCTTGCTGGGCATCGTGTTCTCCTTTCGACGGGTGCCCGCGCGTCCGCGGCCGCTCGTCACTGCGACGGGCTCGACACCGCGTTGCTCGGACACATAGGGGCTTCATTCGCCCCGCGTATCAAGGGGAAAGATGGGATCTTCCTGCGAGGTGGTGCCGTGGCCAAGAGAATCTGCAAAGCGATGCGAGACGACGGGCAGCCGTGCCGGGCCGCGGCCATGAAGGGGGGCGACTACTGCTTCTGGCACGATCCCGGCCGACGAGCCGCCATGCTGGATGCGTCCCGGCGCGGCGGGCGCGGGAAGATGCCCGATCTCCCCGACGAGGACCGCCAGGCCGTCATCCGCCGGCTCCAGGACCCCGTGCTCTGGGGCGAGCACTACCTCCGCAACCGTGACGGCTCGAGGCGGAGCTACTGGCCGCACCAGGCCGAGGACCTGCGCTGTCCGGCAACATCGATCATCCACCTGGACGGAAGGGCCGTCGGGAAGACCATCGCACTGAGCACCGACGCGCTGCACTTCGCCTTCACGACCATCGGCGGCCAGGGCCTCATCGCGGCGCCGCACCAGGGGCATCTGGACACGATCATCGAGGAGATCGAGTACCAGATCGAGACGTGCGAGGCGCTCAGCACAAGTATCGCGGTCAACAGCCAGGGCCGGCCGAAGATCATCCGCAAGCCCTACTTCCGCGTCGAGTTCACCAACCGTTCCGTCCTCTACTTCCGCCCGGCGGGCGCCTACGGCGACTCGTTCCGCTCGCTCCACGTCGGGCGCATCTGGGTGGACGAGGGCGCGTGGCTGTCGGAGAAGGCGTGGCGGGCGCTGCGCCAGTGCCTGAAGGCCGGCGGTGTGCTTCGCATCTACTCGACGCCCAACGGCCTGAGGAAGAGCACCTACTACCGGCTCACCCAGTCGCCCAACTGGCGGGTGTTCCGCTGGCCGAGCTGGCTCAACCCGTCGTGGAGCGCCGAGCGGGAGGCGGAGCTGGTCGAGTTCTATGGCGGCAAGGACACGGCTGGGTGGCAGCACGAGGTGGCGGGCGAGCACGGCAAGCCCAGCTACGGCGCGTTCAACGTCGAGTACCTCAACCGCTGCCGCGTCGACCTCGACGAGTACCAAAAGGTCGTCATCACCGGCGAGAGCCTGGCCGGCTGCGAGACCGAGGACGAGGTCTTCAACCGTCTGGAGATGCTGCTCAACCTGGCGCCCGAGGACGGGACGTTCTGGATCGGCGGCGACCTGGGCTACACCAACGACCCCACGGAGATCGTGGTGCTCCGCGAGGTCCGCGAGGACGAGCGTCCGCGGGTGAAGCTCGTGCTCCGCGTCCACATGGAGCACGTGGCCTATCCGCACATCTCCGAGGTCATCGCGATGCTCGACGGCTACTACTCGCCCATGGGCATCGGTGTGGACCAGGGCGGCAACGGCCTCGCCGTCGTCCAGGAGCTGACCACCCTCGACAAGTACCGCGAGCTAGAGCTCGAAGCCAGGCTCCACGGCTATGACTTCGGCGGCATGGTCACCATCGGCCTCAAGGACGGCCTGCCGCTCAAGAAGCGGACGAAGGAGTACATGACCAGCCTCATCAACCGCGCCCTGCAGCGGCGCGAGTTGCTGCTCCCCATCGACGACATCGAGATCGAGGACGAGTTCACCACCCACACCTACACGCTGACCAGGGGGCGGGTCATCTACTCGAAGGGCAACGACCACGTCGTCGACGCGGTCCGGTGCGCCATGCTCGTCCGCGACCAGGGGCGGCTCGACCAGCTCCAGGAAGTGGCGCCGAACGTCTACCCCGTCCTCACGGACCCCATCTTCTGGTGAGCCTCGAAGCGAAAGGAACTGGCTATGGCAGAGGCTGCGAGTGGCAGTGACGGGAAGCAGGTCTCCCGCTGGGCGAGCAGGCGGTTCCTGCTGGCCCTGGCGGGCGTCATCGTCTCGGTGCTGGTCATCCTGGGCAAGATCGCCCCGGAGCAGACCGACACGACCGTCCAGGTGATCGTGGGCGCCGTGACGCTCGTCCTGAACGTCATCGGCTACCAGGTCACCGAGGCGGCGGTGGACAGGGCGAGGGCGAACAACGGGGGGAACGGTGCAGGAGGCGAGAGGTGAAGAGATCCGGACTGATGCCCATGCTTCTGCTGGCGCTCTCTGCCCTGGCCGTCCTGGCCGGGTGCGGCACGCCGCTCGACACGGCCGAGGACGTCTACAGCGTCGAGGAGTCGGCGGCTCGCAAGTCCTACATCATCGTCGGCACGGCGCACGCCAGGGGCGAGGCCACCGACGAGCAGTTGGCGGAGGCCCGCACGCTCTATGACGCCTGCTTCCAGGCGCAGAGCGAGCTCTATGAAGAGCTGACGGCTGCGCGGGCCGAGGACGACACCAGCCTGCTGAAGCCCGGCCGCCGCGAGAAGGTGACCCGCCTCACGACCGAGGTCAGCCGCACGACGTTCCTGCTGGTCAAGCTCGCCAAGGAGGTGACGAAGTGACGTTCCCCGACAACCTCGACGACTGCCCCATCCTGACCGAGGAGCTGATCGGGCGGCTCCTGGTGATGCTCATCGCCAAGCTCGTCTTCGCGGGGCCGGCGCCCCGACCGCCGCTCAAGCCGCCCGTCCCGCGCGAGCAGCTCGACGCGATGATCGAGGCTGCCGAGCGCGGCGAGACGGTCGAGCTGGTGACGCGTGTCGAGATCGACTGCGAGACCCTGCGCCAGCTGCGCGACGAACTGGTGTAACCGAGGGAGTCGACCGTGCAGGTCATCGGCGAGGACAACGACGGCAAGCTGACGATGGTGGCCGTGGGTCCCGATCAACTCGCGGCGGCCGCAGCCCTCGACTCTGACGCCTTCCGCAAGCTGAACGTGGAGGAGGCGGTCCCGGAGACATGGGAGGAGCGCGCCCGTCTGGCGTGGGAGTACTACACCGAGGAGCCCATCGTCAAGAACGCCGTCAACGCCTGGC
>CAZDNN010000693.1:0-3199 GCA_964506385.1 uncultured Planctomycetota bacterium | reverse complement strand
CAATCGACGACGAGGACGACGACGACGACGAGGACGAGTGAAGAAGGAACCCCAAGATCCGGGGCCAGACTCGCGCGACACCACTTCCTTGACTTCCCCTCCTGCCGGGGAGTAGACTTGGGGTGTTGGAGGCTCGACAGCCATGGGCAAGAGGCGGCCACGGCGGCGATGGCTGCGGCGGGCGCGGGAGCCGATACGCTGGCTCCTGTGCTTCGGCGTCGCCGGACTCATCCACGGCTACGCCTGTCTCGACCACATGGGCCGGGCGCTCGTCTCGGGAGCGGGGCCGCGGCCCGACGCCGTGCAGGTCAGCCTCGTGTCCCAGGACCGCGTGCCCGCCGCTCTGCGCCATCCCGTCGAGGAGCCCGGGGAGATCGCGGACGCGTCGTCGCGGCGGCCCGAGCCGAGCCGGCGCGAGCCCCCCGGCCCGCTCGACGAGGAGGAGGCGCGCCGGCTGATCGAAGAGGCCCGCCTCGCCGCCGACCCGCTCGCCATGACCCCTGACGCCATCCTCGAGAGCATCGAGGAGGCCGTCCGCCGCAAGGAGGCCGAGGGGGTGAAGGACCCCGAGGCGGCCATGGCCCGCGCCGACGCGCTCAGCCGCGGCGTCTCCTCGGATTCGGCCAACGAGATCGCCGACTACCTCGGCTACCAGGCCGCCGACTACGTGCCGAAGGACCCGCCGCCGCCCGGCGACTTCGACTTCGACGACAGCGTGCTCTACGACCTGAAGAAAGCGGCCTTCGAGGACGGCACGCCCACCTACCAGGTCACCATGGTCGATCGCGCAGGCCGCACCCACGTCTTCCTCGTCCCGCCCGACGAGAACCCGGGCGCCTACGACAACTTCTACAACCTGCTCCAGGCGGCGAAGGAGAACCCTGCGCTGGGCGTCATCCTGCGCCGCATGGTCCTGCCCATGGCCAGCAAGCTCGCCCGCTCCGCCGAGCGGAAGCGCCGCACGGCGCCCCCCGTCGGCCCACAGCGGCCCGGCCCCCCTCCGCCCGCGCCGAAGCCGCGGCCATCCACCTCCGTGCCTGTCCCCCGCACCCCGCCCGCCACGCAGGCTCCGCCCGCGCCGCCGCAGCGGCCCTCACGGCCCGGCGACGGCAGCGAGTGGTAGGCTCTTCCTCCTGAGAGCACCAGCCGCCAAGACCGCTTGACAGCGGCGCGCCGCCGCGACTATAGTAAAAGCCGAGGATCCCATCGGGCCGTGCGGCGGAAAGGCGGGAGCGCGATGCGTGAGGAGTTGCGCCGGCTCGGCGAGCTGCCCGAGATCACTGAGGCGCTGCTCGCCACCTACGGCGAGCAGAACATCATCAACCATATCGGCAGCGCCCCCCTGCCGTCGAAGGACGCGGCCGCCCGCATCCTGGGCACCCTCTTCGAGATCCTCTACCCCGGCTACTTCGGCGAGCAGGAGCTCACCGACCCCAACGTCCGTTACGTCGTCGGCCACCGGATCGCCGAGCTCTACGACCTGCTGACCGAGCAGGTCTACCGCGCCATCAAGCACGAATGCCGCCGGCTCGGCTCCGTGTGCACCCACTGCCGGCTGCGCAGCGAGGACGTTGCCATCGACTTCCTCCGCGGCCTGCCAGCCCTCCGCGAGCTCCTCGCCGAAGGCATCGCCGCGGGCTACGAGGGCGACCCAGCGGCCAAGAGCTACGGCGAGATGATCTTCTCCTACCCCGGCATCTTCGCCATCACCGTCTACCGCGTTGCCCACGGCCTCCTCACCCTCGGCGTCCCGCTCCTGCCCCGCATGATGACCGAGTATGCCCACGGCATCACAGGCATCGACATCCATCCGGGTGCGGCCATCGGCCGCCGCTTCTTCATCGACCACGGCACTGGCGTCGTCATCGGCGAGACCACCCGGATCGGCGACGACGTCCAGCTCTACCAGGGCGTCACCCTCGGCGCCATGGCCCCCAAGGACGAGCGGGGCCAGCACCTGCGCGGCCGCCAGCGCCACCCGACCATCGAGGACCGCGTCACCATCTACTCCGGCGCCACCATCCTCGGCGGCGACACCGTCATCGGCCACGACTCGGTCATCGGTGGCAACGTCTGGCTCACCGAGTCGGTGCCTCCGGGCACCAAGGTCTTCATCGAGGGGCCCGAGCTCGTCTACAAGGAGGCGGCCGGCCCCCAGCCCGCCGGCCCCGACCGGCCGGCCTGACGCCCTGCGCGGGCTCCCCCCAGGCTGCACGCAGGCGGCAAGACGATCTTGACAACTCAGGGGACTGGGGTGTATGATCTTCGAAGGCAGCCGGGCATACGCCGCTGCCTGGCGCGCTGTACGTTGGAGAGGTGGCTGAGCGGTCTAAAGCGCTGGATTGCTAATCCAGTGGTGGGGTATTTCCTCACCCGCGGGTTCAAATCCCGCCCTCTCCGCCAGAAGGCCAGAAGCCGACAGGGCTTCTGGCCTTTTCCATGGGCCCCAGCCCAGTGCCCAGTGCCCAGCGCGATGCGGTAGAGCATGGCGCGGCCGGGGCCGGACACGCCCATGACCTCGGGGCCGTTCTCGGCGGCGTCGAGGAGGCGGACGATCTCGTCGTCGGTCAGCGCGCGCCCGCGGATGCGGCGGTCGCTCTGTGCGTTCAGCTTGTGCACCTGGACCATCGGGTCGGTGCGGATGCGCCCGGTTTCCCACAACCAGTGGCTGAAGCCCTTGAACGCGCCGAGCTTGCGGTTGATCGTCCTCGCGGCGGGGGCCTCACGCCCCTCCGTCCCCTTGCGCTCCCGCGTCACCCACCGGCTGACCTTGACGGGGTGGAGATCACCAGGGAACACGAACCCGCAGGCGTCCAGGATGCTGCGACAGGCGCTCAGCGTGGTCCTGATGTGGTCGGCGGTGTTGCCCTTGCCCTCCAGCACGGCCTCGTATGCGTCCAGATGGTCGCTCAGCGTCACGCGCCCGTGGTCAGCAAGCCGTTCAGCAACTGGGTCACTGAGGCCACGACGGCGGAGTTCAGCGAGGTCATCGGCTTCCTGCTTGTGGCGACGCGCGTCCGCCTCCAGGCGTTCGGCCATCTGCGTCGCGACGGCCTTGTCGCCTTGGCGGGTGCTCGTCTGTCGGCGGCGCTTCCTGCCTGTCTTCGGGTCCCAGTCGATGTAGGCTATCCGCCAGGGCCCCTTGCCATTGCGCTTGAACAGCGATGCCATCACCCTGTCCTCCAAATGTGACGCGGCC
>CAZDNN010000692.1:0-3206 GCA_964506385.1 uncultured Planctomycetota bacterium | reverse complement strand
TGGTCGAGGATGATGTAGATGACGGCCTTGCGGGAGACCCGCGCCATCTGGCCGGGATGCTGGTGCTGGATCTTCCAGAGCGCGCGGGCGATGGTGTTGGTGCCGCCCCAGGCCTGGAGGTAGACGGGGCCGGGCTTCGGGTCGAGCAGCACCTCGACGATGCGGTCGGAGCCGGGGGTGTCGCGGTCCATCTCGCCCACGTTGCTGATGTTGCCGACGAAGGTGACGGCCTTGAGCTCGGCGGGGGTGGGGAAGCCGGGGGCGTGGGTCTTCAGGGTGTCGTAGAAGGTGGCGTAGCGGGCGATGTCCTCCTCGATCCACTTCACGCCTGCCCACTTGTGCCCGTGCCAGTGGAACTTCGAGGAGCAGTAGATGATGCCCTCGATGTCCCACTCGTTGGCGTAGAGCAGGAAGCGGACCATGGAGCAGCGGTCGTCGATCTCGCCGTCGGTGGTGGCGATGATGCGGGGCCGCGTGCCGGCCGGGGGCACGGGCACACGGACGGTGGGGTCGGCCTGGTCGGTCGGTCGTGGCTCGTGCGGCATGGGGCGGGGGGCCTCCTGAATCTCGGGTGGCGGGAGTGTGAAGTCCGGCACGGCATCTGGGCTGGCCTGGAGCTTGCGGATGGCGTCGAGGGTGAGGGCGCTGGCGAAGATCTGTATGCCGTGGAGCTGGCCTCGGAACTGGCGGTCGGTGCCGTGGCGGTGGATGGTCGTGTTGTAGTTGCCGATGGTCAGGGGGCCGCTGCCGCGGCCGGTGGCGCCTCGGTTGTAGCTCGTCGTGCGGTCCAGCGTGGCCGGCGCCTTGGGGTCGCCGAAGTACCAGCGGACGTTGTCCCGCGGCCTCGTGCCGTCGTAGGCGACGGCGAAGAAGGTCCACTTACCGACCTGGAGCTTCCCCGGCGAGCTGTCGTTGCTGACGCGGTCGGGCCACTGGTTGACGGCGAGGCGGAGGCGTCCGTCGGCGAGATGCACGAGGTCGAAGCCGGCCTTGTTGTAGTTGAGATTGAAGGCTATGCGGTTGCCGCCCATGCCGATCCGCAGGCTCCCGGGCCTCGCCCAGCCGGAGATGGTGAATGAGCGGAGGCCTTCGAGCGCCTCGACCGGCCCGTCGCCGACGGTCGCCCACTTCCACGGCGGCCCGCCGCCGAAGTCGAGGGTGCCGCCCGGCAGCCGCTTGATACCAGGCTGGAGCTTGACGCCCTCGCTCTCCCCCGCCTTCAGGCCGACGCCCACGAGGGGCTGGGCGCCTTCGGCCGAGGCCATTGCCACGGCCAGTCCTCCGAGCATGAGCCAGTGGAGCGTCCTCAAGGTCGTGCCCTTTCTCGGTAGTCCAGGAACAGCTCCCGCGCGGGCGGGAAGGTGGGGCTCTGGGGGCTCTTGTCGAGGCAGTAGGTCACGACGCCGTCGCAGCGGCCCGCGCGCCATTGCTCGAGGCACATGCCGAGCTGGCCGACCACGCGCTCGGGCGTCGCCGTCCCGGGGTGGCGCTTGCGGAACTGCGAGACGCAGCCCGCGGGCATGACGATGAAGGGGATGTGGAACTGGCGGCGGGGGCCCTTGCGCTTCGCCGCGTCGCCGAAGCCCGCCTCGAAGGCGCCGTGCCGCGACACCTGCCATTGCTCGGGCTTGTCGAGGCTGGCCTCCAGGCGCAGACCCTCGACCTCCAGATCGCGCAGCGACCAGCGCACGCCGAAGTTGCTGACGCCTTTCTTGTCGAAGAGGCGGAACGCGACGCTGACCTGGCGCTTGCCCTTGATGTGCTTCGTCACATCCACCTCGACCTTCTGCCAGCCGGCCGCGCCGCCGGCCACGTCGCGCTCCCACACGACGGCGTCGCCGACGAGCAGTTGCTTGAAGTGGTAGCCCGCCGTCGCGGCCGTGAAGTCGTCCTGCTCATCGAAGCGCACGACATAGCGAGGCGCAGGCAGGACGGCTGCCGTCTGGCGTATCGCGGCGAAGTCGCCGGGCCGCGACGGCGTGGCCCACGGGTAGCTCAGTTGGCCCGGGAGGGCCGCGATCTCGTCGTTGAGGAAGGCCCGCGCCGTGGCGATGGCCTGCGCGTCGCGAGGGTAGGCGACGACCACGCCGTCGATGACCTCGCGGTAGTCGTCGATAAATCGGCGGTTGATCTCGGGGAAGTACATGAGGGGCAGGAACGGCAGCCGCGGGTTGACGGCCTTGGCCCGCCGCTGCATCTCGCGGATGTAGGCGGGGGTGTAGAAGCGGCGGTTGGCGTAGAAGTCGTCGATGACCCAGGCCGTCAGGTTCTTGTGCTCGAGCGAGAGCCTGGCGATCTCCTCGCCCCAGCGGTGGTAGTCGAGTCGGAAGGGCTCGGAGTACCACTTGCAGCGCGGCGGGCTCTCGGAGGGCGGGACGAGGTAGACCCAGACGTTGATCTTCGCGGCAGCGGCCCTCGGCAGGAAGAGCTTCAGGTCGTCCCAGTCGGTGGACGCATGCCAGATGAGCCAGAAGTAGGTGTTGACGCCGAGGTCCTTGAGCCGCGCCGCCATCGCCTCGACGTCCACCCGGCCGTCCTCGCGCCGCAGCTCCGAATCATAGTCGGCGAGGATGCCGTGGACGGCCATGGCGATCGCCTCCTGCGCCTCCTCGGGGTCGTGACCCTCGCCTCCCGCGCACGGAGCTGTGGCGATCCACATGTAGCCCAGCACCACCAGGACCGGCCTCATCGCTTGCCTCCCTGAATGACCGCGGCCCACTGGCCCTTGCCGGGCGCCGTGAGGCGCTGGATGTGTGCGTCGACCGTCTCAACAGCCCTGGGCTTCAGCCACCTGCCCTTGTCGATGTCGTACCAGCGGACGGTCAGGTCCTTCGATATCGCGCCCCTGGTGTTGAGAGTCACGTCGCCGGCGGCTGGGAAGTAGACGGCATACTGCTTGCCGGGCTGGGCGAGGCAATATGCCTCGTTGGCCTTGCGGTCGCCGAGCAGGCCGGGGTGTGGCTCGCAGACGAAGATGTCAATGGCATCGGTGACCGCGCGGGCGCTCGCGATGTTGCGCTGCGCCGCCTTGTTGAGGCCCTGGCCGCTGTCGGGACGGTGGAAGCGGGCCGAGGCGAGGCCGCCGAAGATGTTGCGCCAGAAGCGCTCGATGCCGTCGCGGGTGGTGCCGAAACGGCCCGTGTCGGCGCCGTAGATCTTGACGTTGTTGAGCGGGCGGATGTGATCGGCGATGCGTCGGCGCTGCT
>CAZDNN010000691.1:0-3218 GCA_964506385.1 uncultured Planctomycetota bacterium | reverse complement strand
AGTGCTGAACGTGCCTCTCAAGGTACTGATCACCTATCCCCATGCAGACAGGATCGAAGCCGAGCTCGACGCCTACGCGGAGCTGCTGAAGAGAGCCGATATCTTTGGTGATTTCTCAACACACAGACAGCAGTTGGTCATCTTCGGTGTCAGGCAGAACGAGAGACTGCTCTGGTCCTACCACGTCTATCACAAAGGCGAGTTCTTGGCGCTCCAGAGGCCCTTGGTGCAAGCCACGACAGAAGACCCACCGGGCCACTGACGGTTGAGCAGCGTGCTCTTTGCCCGCTCGTACGCGGTCACTTCCCAAATCCTGTTCTTCTCTCCCACTGCGTGGGATGGTCGAGGGGGAATTCGTGGGCGAGGACGCTGCGGGCGATGCGGCGGAGGCCTTCGTCGAGGGGGGTTCTGGGCGGGCCCAGGAGGCGGGCCATCTCGTCGGCTTTGCCGAGGGCGGCGGTGCCCGTGGGTTCGCCGGTGAAGGTCGGCTCGATGCCCATCAGCTCGCCGAGACGCTCCGCCATGGCGCGGACCGACACCTTCTCGGTGCCCGTCAGGTTCAGAATGGTCGGCGGCACGCTGGCGAGCTCCCACGAGGCGATCATCTTGTCCATCAGATCGTCGAGCCAGATGACGTTCACCCAGCCGGTGGTCAGGTCGATGGGCTCGCCGTCGCGGATCTGGCGGGCGATGTCGGTCGGGACGCCGAACTCCTCGTGGTAACCATAGAAGATGCGGTGGACCACCGCGGGCGTGCCGTTGCGGCGGGAGAAGTAGTCCACCATCCACTCCCCGCCCAGGCGGGTCATGGCGTAGATGCTCGGCGGCAGGGGCGGGGTCGTCTCATCCGCGCCGTCGGCGCTGTCGGCGTAGACGTTGCCGCTGGAGGCGAACAGGAAGGCCTTCGCGGACGCGAAGTGCTCCATGGCGCGGCCGACGGCGCGGACGTTGATCTCGCAGGTCGCCTCGTAGTCCTCCTCGGAGCCGAACTTCAGCGCCGCCTCGTGGAAGACCACGTCGTAGTCGTTGGGGATGCCCTGGAAGGCCTTCGGCTCGGTCACATCGGTGGCGAAGCACCGCACGCCCAGGGCCTCTAGCGTCTCGCGCCGCTCGGGCTGACTGAACCGCGCGACGGCGTGCACCTCGTTGCCCAGCCCTACGAGCTTCGGCACCAGGTGCTTGCCGATCTTCCCCGTCCCGCCCACCACCATCACCCGCTTGCCCGTCATCGCCCATGTCTCCTGTCGCGCCGTGCTCTGGGCATGCCTCGGGCATCGTACGGGCGCGGTGGGACCGCGTCAAGTCGCGCGCCGCAGGCGAAGCCGCTGCGCGCCGGGGTCGCGCGCCGGCCGATGGTCGCGGAATGATGCCACACCTTCGAAGGTGTGGCATCATTCCGCGAACGCGATTCGCCCCAAGCCGCGCCAACAGCACGATGGGATGGACAGGCTGCGACTATGGGGTACGGTCGGCAGGGTAATAGAACTCGAGGACGGGCGACTCGGCCCGCGGGGGCGGGACGACCAGTCTGGCGACAGGCCGCGATGGGGGCCGCGAGCGGCGGCTCAGATGGCGAGCGCCGTCAGCCGACAGCCATACGAGGGCGGCAGCAACGAGCATCAGCCAGCGCGGAGGGCGCGTCTGTCCGTGACGCTCCACGGCACATGTCCTTGTGACACCGATAGATAGGACGGCAGGGCTCCCATTCCCGTCGCAAGCCCTGCCTACGGGAAGCCTACCCCTGCCCCGGCGCCATGTCAAGAACCGGGCCGGGGAGACGCTCCATTAGATCAGTCGCCGAAATCCGCCAGAACTTAAGGAGAAAAACGGTCGGTGACCCTCGACGGGGCGGGGGAATGATGCCACACCTTCGAAGGTGTGGCATCATTCCCCCGCCCGGCCGAACTACACGAGCGGGCACAGAAGCCCGCCTGAACAGGGGGCGATGCCCCGCCAGGGGCATCCGAGATCCTCTGCCATGAGCGACACTGGCGTTGACAATCTAAGGCCCGGCGGATATACGGGGGCGACATGGAGGAATGCTGTGCTGGGCCGTGATGTCTACGACCGTCCCACGCTCGATGTGGCGCGCGACCTGATCGGGATGGTGCTCGTGCGCCGGTCGGCCGAGGGGACAGTGGCCGGCCGTATCGTGGAGACGGAGGCATACGTCGGCCCCGACGACCGCGCGTCCCACGCATCACGCGGGAGGACCGCCCGCAACGCCGTCATGTTCGGGCCGCCGGGCCACGCCTACGTCTACCTGGTCTACGGGATGCACTGGTGCCTGAACCTGGCGACGGGGCCGGAGGGCACACCCGCCGCCGTCCTGCTCCGCGCCGTCGAGCCGCTCGAAGGCATCGAGTTGATGCGGGCGCGCCGCCCCAAGGCGCACAGGGATGTCCAACTCACCAGTGGTCCCGCCCGCCTCTGCCAGGCCTTCGCTGTGGACGGCAGCCAGGACGGCGCCGACGTCTGCTCGCCCGATGCCGCCCTCTACGTCGAGGACCGCGGCCTCAGCGCAGGACGGATCGTGGCCGCGCCGCGGGTCGGCGTGGACTACGCGGGGGAGTGGGCGGCCAAGCCCTTCCGCTTCTTCGACGACGGAAGCCCCTACGTCTCCGTCCGCCCCAGGGCGAGGCGGCGCGGTCACAAGCGGCGGAAGTAGGTGACGGCCGGCAGCTCGATGTCGAAGCCTGCCTTGCGGTAGGCGGCGCGGGCGGGAGCGTGGGAGGGGTCGAGGCCGGTCTGGACCTTGGCGAAGCGCATGCCGAGCGCCCGCATGCGGTCGAGGACGTGGCGGTAGAGCGCCGTGGCGATGCCCTGGCCCTGGCAGTCGGGCCGCACCGCGTTGTTCCCAATCTCCCCGATGCCCGACGCCTCCCGCACGTAGAAGGTGACGAAGCCGACGACCTCGCCACCCCGCTCCGCGACGCACACCCAGGCCGAGCTGTCCGGCTCACAGGCGCGGCGCACCTGTCGGGCCTTCTCCTCCTGCCAGCCGGGACAGGATGCGGCGAAGAGGTCGTCGCCCATGATGGCGCGGAACTGCGCGTAGATCGGCTCCCACGCCGCGACGGCGATCGCGGCGATGGCGTCGGCATCGCCGGGCTTCAGGTCGCGGATCGTCAACTCGTCCACCGTCTGCTCCTCTCCCCTCCCCCTAACGCGGCCTTCGGCCGCAACCCAAGAGGAAAACTCGGGCTGGGCACACTAGC
>CAZDNN010000690.1:0-3219 GCA_964506385.1 uncultured Planctomycetota bacterium | reverse complement strand
AATCCCTCGCACTCGTCTGCGAAGGACTTCTGCCACGGACTGCTAGCGGCGCCCTACATTACCCTTGCCTTGGGGGAATGCTATGCACTTGCACTCTCCATCTCGCCGCTGCCTGAGGCTCGCGGCGGCGGCCCTGCTGCTGCTCGCCCTCGCGCTGCCCGCCTGCACGGGTCTGTCGCCCGACGTGTACAAGATAGCCCCGGGGGCATCCTCGTACGTCGGGGGGACGACGTACGGACGGCAGCGCCGCATCTACTTCACCGATGAGCCCGCGCGGGCCGACGACGAGCGGCGCTCGACGTCGAGCTTCCGCCCCCAGGATGTCCCGGCGAGATGGCTGAAGAGCAACATGGCCGTCCCCATGCGGCGCGCGCCCATCCTGCCGTAGCCTTCCTGCCTCTTCCCGACGTCCAGGTCGGTTTCCTCACCGCGCCGCGAGCGAGGTGTTACCTGATGGCCTTCATGTTCTGGGCAGTTCCGCTTGCGCTGGTGATCGTGCTGGCCGTGCCGCCGGCGGTGCGGGACCGGTCGTGGACGGTGTTTCTCATCGCCGCGGGCAAGGCCTTCATGTTCGTCGTGCTGCCGGCGCTCACCTTCCTGGCAAGCGCGTTGTTCCAGCCCGAGTGGAAGGGCGCCTGCCGCTATGGGTGGATGGACTGCTTTCACGGCGGGAAGTTCGCCCTGGCGCCGCTGGTGCTTTGGGCGACGGCGGCGCTCTACGCGCTGGAGATCTGGCGGGTGAAATGGCCGCCCCACTGGTGGGTGGTGCTGGGGGTCTACACAGGCGCCGTGGTCGCAGTGGCGTGCTTGATTCACGGTGCGGCCACCGTGTGGGACAAGGGGAGGGTGGCGATCGGGCTGGCCATCCCACTGTACGTGGGGGTCTGGTACGCGGTGCGGGCGGCCCAGCTCTTTGGGGCAGCGCGTCTGAGTCTGTGGGCCTATGTCGGCGGGTGGCTGGGGTCGGTCCCGTTCTGGGTGGGCAGCGTGCTGCTCTCGCGGCGGCAGTATCTCGCCCTGCCCGACGAGCCGCCGAGCTGCTTCGTCGTGACGGCGGCGTCGCGGGGGCATGAGTCGCTCGTCGGCCCCTTCGTCACAGTCGTCCGCGGGGGCAGGCTGAGGCGGGCGAACGCGCAGCTCCTCACCCTCTGGCGCCTTGAGGATCTCTGGCAGAGGGTCTGCCCGCGGGGCCACGCCGCCTTCCGACGGGTCTACAACGTTTGCGGCCCTCGAGCGGCGGCGCTCCTCCGCAGCCCCTGGGCCGCCGATCTCGCCTACCTGGCGCTCAAGCCGGCCGAGTGGCTCGCCAGGGCCCTGGTCGGGAATCAGCAACGCTGAGCCGGCCTCAGAGCGGTCACCGGTTCGCCCAGAGCGTCTCCATCATCGCCTCGAAGCTCGCCATGGGGGTCTGGCAGACGATGAGATTCGAGCAGCCGACCATGAGGCTGCCGCATTCGTGGGCGACCTCGAGGGCGGCCATCGTCTCGCGGACCACGTCGTCGGTCGTGCCGCGGTGGAGGGTGGCGGAGTTGATGCCGCCGAGCAGCGTGAGGTATCGGCCCACGAGGTCGGGCCGGAGCGCCGTGGCCTCCAGCCACGCCGGCTCGCGCGGGATGCCGACGCCGACCCCGCCTGACTGGACGGCGCGCGTCTCGCCGTGCACCTCCATCGCCCGCTGCCAGTCGGCGGCGATCGCCTCCGTCGGCTGGAAGTCGGGCAGCCCCGCTCCATCGCCTCGACCTGCCGCTCGATGTCCTCGACGGTCGTCTGGCGGCGGGGCTGCTGGTCGATGATCTGATAGAGCTCGGTCTCGGGGTCGAAGCGCATGACGCGATAGGCGCCGTCCGGGTCGCCGTAGAGGGAGGTGAACTCGTCGATCCGCCGCGTCGGCTTCTCGGGCAGGCGCCAGTAGGCGGGGCGCACGTAGTCGAGATCGAGCGCCGTCGGCAGGTCCATCGCGTCCTGGAAGCAGCGCTCCTCGAACGCCGCGTGGGCGTCCTCGCCCTCCCACCAGGCGCACGACTCGTAGAACTGGTTGACGCCCCCGCCGACGCAGGCATTCGGCCGGCCGAGCACCTCCGACGCGACCCGCGACGAGAAGCTGCCCATGTAGATCGGCACCCGGTCGGTCGGCTGGTGCTCGAAGATCGCGGCGACCCGTTCCTTCGGCAGCATGATCCTCTCCTGCGCGAATGAGCACGCGGCTCCGTAGCCCTGGAAGGGCGTACTATGACAGCCCAGGGCGAAGCCCTGGGAACGCCAGTGCGCCGCGCCAAGCCCTGAAAGGGCGTACTAACCTGCGAGACCATGGCCGTGGCAGCACGGTTAGTACGCCCTTTCAGGGCTGGGCCGTCTCGGCCGGTGGTTCCCAGGGCTCCGCCCTGGGCTATCGTGGTACGCCCCTTCGGGGCTGAAGAGGTGACGGGGGAGTCGGGGCTCCTCTCACGGTGACGTGAGCTTCGCCTGCGAGATGAAGGCGGCGCCGGTGTCGGCCAGCTTCTCGATGCGGACCGTCACGCTGTCGCCCTTGACCTGCCCGGGCGCGATCGCGAGCTTGAGCCACTTGAAGCCGTCGTAGCCGCCCTGGCTGACCTCCTGGGCCTTGCCGTTGATCGTGACCTTCGCCTTGCGCTCGTCGCCCTTCGAGCCCCAGAGCAGATGGAGCGTGTGTGGCCTCCCTGGCTTCGCGGGCAGGGTGAAGTCAATGGGGGCTCTGCCGCACCACAGGTAGGGGACGCCCTTGTAGCTCTGGTCGTCGAAGGCCCTGAAGCCGACGAGGCCCTTGCCGTGGACCAGGCGGATGGTGTGGGAGCCGACGGGCTTCCCGCCCGCGGTCTCGGCCGTGATGGTCGCCGTGCCCGCCTTCGCGATCTCGACGGTCAGCGCGGCCTCAGCGCTCTTGCCCGCGGCCAGCGACAGCTTGCTCGGCTCGATCTTCCCGAAGTCGGTCCTCAGCGCCACCTCCGCCGCCTGCCCCGTCTCATTCCGCACCGTTATGGGGATGCGCACCGCCCCGTCGCCGCCGACGGCCGGCGGCGCCTCGAGGATGATCGCCTTCTCGCCATAGGGCGGGCCCGGCAGCGGCTCGACGGTGACGGTGGCTGTTTCGTTCTCACCGAGCGACAGGGGCAGGCCCCGAACGAGAGCGTCGCCCAGAGTCGGTTCCAGAGCCCTAGCGCTCACCCTCACGTGGTAGAGCCGTATGCGGTCAATGGCGTA
>CAZDNN010000689.1:0-3232 GCA_964506385.1 uncultured Planctomycetota bacterium | reverse complement strand
CCAAGAGGAAAACTCGCGCTGGGCACACGAGAGAACAAAGCCAACTCCGTTGGTTCTGTTCGTCTCCTGCAAAAGGCCGGGGCACCCCTTGCCTACGAAGAGCAAGGCTCACGGGATCGACCGCAGAGCCGCTCGATCCCATATGGTGTGCCCAGTCCGAGTTTTCCTCGGCCCTCCGTGCGCGCACGATGCGCGCAGGGTAGGCTGGTAGACCCTATCCCTTCACGGTGCGGACGCCGCCCATGGCCTTCATCCGCTGCTCGGCCTCGGTGAAGTAGTCCCGCACGTCGCCCTGCGTGGCGATCCACTCGACGTACCTCGCCACGCCCTCGGGGACCGATGTCGTCGGCTCCCAGCCCGTGGCGCGCAGCTTGCTCACGTCGGCGAACAGGTGGCGGACCTCGCCGGGCCTGAACTCGCCGCGCAGCAGCGGCTCGGCCGGCCGGCCGTAGGCATCAGCCAGGATGTCCAACAGCTCGAGCACGCGGGTGGCGCGGCCGCTGCCGACGTTGTATGCCTCGCCGTCGGTGGCCGGGCTTTCCATGCAGTGGACGTTGGCGTCGGCGACGTCGCCGACGTAGACGAAGTCGCGCATCTGCTGGCCGTCCTCGTAGATGACGACGGGCAGGCCGTTGAGGATGCGTGTCGAGAAGATCGAGACGACGCCGGTGTAGGCGTTGGTGATGCTCTGGCGCGGGCCGAAGGTCACCGAGTAGCGGAGTGCGGTGACGGGGATGCCGTAGGTCTTCCCCCAGCCGAGGAGCAGGCGCTCCTGGGCGTACTTCGAGACGGCGTAGGGCGTGGTCGAGTCGATGGTGCCCTGCTCGTCGTTGGGCAACGGCTCGAGGTCGGCGCCGCACTCGGGGCACTTGGCCTCCCAGTCGGCCCGCTCGAGCTGCTCGATCGAGCGGATGGGCGGATACTGCACCCCGTGCTCGGCACAGCGGTACTTGCCCTCGCCGTAGATGGCCTGTGAGGAGGCCATGACGACCTTCTTCACCGGCACGTTGTTGCGGACGATGAGCTCGAGCATCGTGGCGGTGCCGCAGGCATTGACGTGGATGTACTTCGAGATCTCGGGCACGAAGCCGCCGAAGGCGGCCTGGTGGCACACGCAGTCGACCCCGTCGAGGGCGCGGGCCAGGTCGTCGGCGCTGCGCATGTCGCCCTCGATGAACTCGGCGTCGGGCGGGATCCAGTCGGGCCGGCCGAGCAGGTGGGCCGGCTTCTCGAGGTTGTCGAGGATGCGAATCTGGTAGCCCCGCGCGCGGAATGCATCTACGCAATGGGAGCCGATGAGACCGGCGCCGCCTGTGACGAGGACCTTCATGCCGTGTCCTTGCTTCCGTGCAGGTCAGGATGTGAACGCGCGCACCGCCGCGGCGACGCGGTCGATCTGCTCGTCCGTGAGCTCGGGGAACATGGGCAGCGAGAGGATCTCGCCGGCCACCTTCTCGGTGACGGGCAGGCTGCCCTCGGCGCAGCCCAGGCCGGCGTAGGCCCTCTGGAGGTGGACGGGCAGCGGGTAGTGGATGCCCGAGGCGATGCCTGCCTCGTCGAGCGCCGCGCGCAGCCCGTCGCGGTCCGCGCAGCGGATGACGTAGAGGTGGTAGACGTGCTTGCGGCCCGGCGCCTCGACGGGCGTCACGACGTTCGCGTCAGACAGCAGCTCGTTGTAGCGGGCGGCGTGGGCGCGGCGCGCGGCGGTCCAGGCGTCGAGGTGGCCGAGCTTGACGCCGAGGACGGCGCCCTGGAAGCCGCTCATGCGGTAGTTGTAGCCCACGGCGTCGTGGTAGTACTTCCTGGGCGACCCATGGTCGCGGAGCATGCGGCAGCGGGCCGCGACGTCGGGGTCGTCGGTGGTCACGGCGCCGCCCTCGCCATAGGCGCCGAGGTTCTTGCCGGGGTAGAAACTGAAGCCAGCGGCGAGGCCGAGGCCCCCACACCGGCGCCCCTGGTACTCGGCGCCGTGGGACTGGCAGGCGTCCTCGATCAGCGGGACGCCGTGGCGGGCCGCGACGGCCGCGATGGGCTCGGCGTCGAAGGGCTGGCCGTAGAGGTGCACGGGCAGGATGGCCTTCGTGCGCTCGGTGACGGCCGCCTCGACGAGCGCCGGGTCCATGGTGTACGTGGCCTCGTCGATATCGACGAAGACGGGGGTGGCGCCGCAGTGGGAGATCGCCTCGGCCGTGGCGATGAACGTGTGGGAGACGGTGACGACCTCGTCGCCCGGCCCGACGCCCGCGGCCAGGAGCGCGACGTGGAGCGCCGCGGTCCCCGAGTTCACCGCCACGCAGTGCTCGGCGCCGCAGTATGCGGCGAAGGCCTCTTCGAAGGCGGCTGTCTTCGGCCCGAGCACGAAGGCGCACGACTCGAGCACCTCGTCGATCTCCGCGCGCACGGCGTCGCCGATGGCCCGCACCTGGGCCTTGAGATCGACGAACGGGATATTCTGGTCGTCAGCCATCAGTCGCCCTCAGTCTGGTAGGGGGGCCAGCAATAGGGCCGCTCGAAGAAGCCGGCGTGGCAGACCAGCTCACTCACCATCTTGATCTTCTTGGCGGGCCAGCCAGCCACAACGGTGTCAGGCGGCACATCGTGGATGACCACGGAGCCGGCGCCGACGATGGCGTTGCGGCCGACGCGCACGCCCGGCAGGAGCGTGGCGTTGGCGCCGATGCGCACCAGGTCCTCCACGACGGGCCCGCCGCGGCACTCCTGGTACCGGGGGCACTTCATCGGGTGCAGGTCGTCGGTGAAGACGACGTTGGGTCCGATGAAGACGTTCTCGCCGAGGGTGGTCAGCTCGAGGAAGCAGCCGCTGTGGACGCGGGTGCCGTTGCCGATGCGATTGCCGAACTCGACGGCGGAGCCTGTGCCGATCGAGCAGTCGTCGCCGATGACGTTGTCCTCGCGGATGGACACGCAGTGGCCAGTCTGGAAGTTGCAGCCGATGGTCGAGCCGGCGTAGAGGGTGGTGAAGGGTCGGATGACTGCGCCGTCGCCGATCACCAGGGGCAGCTCGCCGGGCTCCGCGCCGCGGGGCGGCATGCCGAGGATGCACGGCGGCTCGAGGGTGACGTTCGTGCCGAGTGCGACGTTCGGGTAGATGCGCACGCCGTCGTCGCTCATCGGGTGGCCACCTTTCTGCCGTCTTCGCGCAGCGAGGTCTGTGCGGCCTCGAGGGCGCGGACCACGCGCAGGCCGCTCGCGCCGTCGCTACGGGGCTTCG
>CAZDNN010000688.1:0-3257 GCA_964506385.1 uncultured Planctomycetota bacterium | reverse complement strand
CAGCGGGCCCGTCTTCGCCAGCGCCCACACAACGGCGCCGAGGCCCCATACAGGGCTCCACGACGAGTCGTCCAGGTCGGCGAGGTGGGTGTACAGGGCAGCGCGCCAGATCTCCTTGTCAATGGCATCCACGTAGTAGGCGGACACCACGTGGCACGCCAAGTAGTAGAGGGACGTAGAGGGCTCCGCTTGCCCCTGGATGTAGTTGGTGATGAACTGGACTGTGCTGCCCGGGTAGTTCGCACAAATCGTCACGTCGTAGAAGGTCAGCACGGCGGTGCGCCACGCGTTGGAGGCCGGGTCAGCGGAGATGTCGCTCAGGCGCACCAGCCCGTAGGCTTCGTCGCCGAGCAAACTGTCTTCCGCGTGGTCCAGGATGTATGTCCCGCCGTCCTCGGCGCTCGTCTTGTAGCTGGTGTCGCCCGTCATCTCGTAGGCGTGGACGAGCCCCGCGACGATGGCGCCGGTGTAAAACTCCTCATCGGGCCACCTACCGTTGTACTGGTACGTTACCAGCCGGTCCGCCGCGCGGGTGACGGCGTCGGCGAGGCCGTGGCCGGCGCCGATCGCGAGGACCAACGCAACGAACGCGCTGTGGTAAGCGACTCTACGCATTCCCTCGGTCACACCTCATGCTGCCAGCGGCGACGCGCCGGCCCCAGAGGGTGGGGTGGATGGCTCACCGCTGCACGAGAGGCCCAGACCCGCGAGCACTGTCGTCTGGCCTTTACAGTACACTTCATGTCGCTCGCGACTCCACTCACCCCATGGACACCGCTCACGTGTTGACCGAGCAATTGCCGTGCCACGGGGCCACCCTCGGCCGCAGAAACCCTCTCCCCGCTGCATTGCTATCCGCTGCAAGAGCTTACGGCGCGCCCACCGGCCCCCGAGACACGCCGCCACCATCGCAGCCTCCGCCAGCGATGTTGACAGATGGCAACACGCCCCGCCACCGCGGGCCGCCCCCAGCCACCGTAACTGTAGAAGCACACGTGACCTAAGCCCATGTTGACGTTCCGCAACACGATGTTGCGTTCCTGCAACATGGCGGCCACACGCGCTGCCCCGCGTCCCGCTTGGGCCGAGATCAGGTCAGTCAACGCCCAGAATGCGTCGCCTGATGAGCGCGACATCATCGCTACTCGTCTCCCCCGAATCGTCGATGTCGGTGAAGCGGCAGGCGCTGCACGCGAAAAGATTGTAGAAGAGCGCCTGCGGCGGCACGGAGCGGACCGAGGCCGAATCGAGGGCGCCCCCCCGCTCGAAGGCATGGGCTGACGATGTCGAGTGGCACGCGAGTTGTATGAACTCGTACGCAGTGGATGCGAGACGGGTATCGCGGCGCCAGTGCTCCTACGGGCCGGATGCCGAGCGGGCCGCCTGCTCGCCGGGCGCGGTACTCCTGGAAGGTCCCCGGACGCCCCCTGCCGACCCATCGGAGGATAGGGACGCCGGAGTAATCGACAAGATCGCCGCCCGCAGGCCACGCTACTTCTCGACACGGACGGCCGCGCCCTGCTCTTTGCCGCCGCGGCGCATGTGGCGGGTGTACTTGAGGGTGTTGCGGAGGACGGCGATGTCGATGGGCTCCCACCACTGCTCGCGGCCGCCGCGGGTCTTGGCGAGGACCTTGCCTTCGTAGGTGTAGCGGCCTGTGCGGCGGACGCGGATGGCGACCTCGCCGATCGTGAAGCCGAAGCCCACGTCGTCGGGGGCGAGGCGGACGACGAGGCCGTCGTAGTCGCTGTCGCCCTTGCGCACGAATCGGTTGACGCCGCCGTGGCCGTCGCGCCATACGCCCGCCAGCTCGCCGTCGTCGCGGGCGGCTGGCGGCAGGAGAGCGGCGTCGCCGCCGGCGCTGGCGAGGCGCGCGGCGGTGAGGAGGGTGGCGCCGCGCTTGCCGTCCCGGAGGGCGGCGATCTCGAGCCGGCCGCCCTGCACGGCGATCTCCACGTCCTCCCACCGCTCGTGCTTGCCGCTGAGGCTGCGGACGCGCAGCGTCCCGCGGTAGACGCCGGGCGCGGTCCGCCTCGCCCGCACCCGCTCGTCGCCGGCGCGGAAGCCCCGGGCCCTGAGCTGGGGCGACAGGGTGTCGATCTGGCCGACGTAGCGGTCCTTGTGGCTCACGTAGTAGGTCACGGCGCCGTCGGGCTCCCGCCACGCGCCGGCCAGCTCGCCCGGCTCCGGCGCCGGCGGCTGCCTGGCGCCCTCCTTGGGCTTTTCGTCAGGGAGCCGCTGGTAGAGGACGTCCGCCGAGCCGCCCGAGGCGTCGCGCACGGTGCAGCGGAGGTCGCCGTTCGGCAGGAGCTCCGCCTTGGGGACGTCGAGCCACTCGCCCTGGTCGTCGGACAGCCGCAGGTGACAGGCATTGATCCTGCCTCGGAACTCCGCCTCGGGAACCCGCTTGAGGTCCAGGACCGGCCGGTTGAGTAACGGCCTGAGCTCTGGCGTGCGTGCCTGGATGAGTGTGCCGACGAAGACTCCTGCGTCTCTGCCCTTCGCCATCCGGATCACCGCATCGCCCTTGGGGCCGACGGCGTAGACGCCCTCGATCCCTGCGGCGAGCGCGCTGCCGCAAAGGGTGAGACAGAGGGTCACGAGGGTGCTTGGGCCTGTTCGACGCATTTGTTGGGACTCGGTTGTCTGCCACGGGCTGCCAGGGTCTGCCCGCATTATACCAGACGAGGGGCGGCCGTCTGGGGTCTGCTTCCTGCAAAGGGGTTGACTCGCGGCGCGTGGGTGACTAGACTGCGTGCGCGCGGGAGGCCCAATGCGGAGCAGGCGCCGTGAAGCTCTACGAGTTCGAAGGCAAAGGGCTCTTCGCCAGGGCGGGCATTCGGGTGCCTCGGGGGGTGGTCGCGTCGTCGCCGGACGAGGCGGCCGCGGCGGCGGAGCTGGGCAGGGTGATGGTGAAGGCCCAGACGCTGTGGGGGAGTCGGGGCAAGCGCGGGCTGATCCGGCGCTGCGCCAATGCTGAGGAGGCGGCCCAGGCCGCGGCGGAGCTGCTGGGGACGGCGGCGAACGGCGAGACGGTCACGAAGGTGCTCGTCGAGGAGCAGCTCGAGGCGGCCGTCGAGGGCTACCTGGCGGTGACCTACATCGGGCGTAAGCCGGCAGCGCTGGTCTCGCGGCGCGGGGGGGTGGACATTGAGGCGGTGGGCCGCGACAGGCCGAGCGACGTGCTGGTCGAGCCGATCCATATTCTCCGCGGCCTTGAGTTCGAGCAGGCCGAGTCGCTCGTCAAGCGGGTGGGC
>CAZDNN010000687.1:0-3270 GCA_964506385.1 uncultured Planctomycetota bacterium | reverse complement strand
GCGCGTCTTCCTGGTCTCTCTGGCGACCTGGGCCGCGAAATCCCGCGTTGTAGTGCTACGCCGGCCGCCGAAGGGGCCGCCTCCCTGCTGAAGAGCCGCCCAGAGCTCACCGGGCGACATCTCCTGGAACTGCACGACCCGGCCTTCGAGCATCTGGAGACGCTGCTCCGCCGAGATGAGCTCGAAGAGCAGACGCCGCGGCGCGGGCTCGAGAGCGCGGAGGCGCCCGCACCAGTCGGCTCTGCCCGTCTGCCGGCGGACGAACTTCTCCATCTCGTGGGGTGGGAGGCGGTCGATGGCGCTGCCGACCCGCGCGGCCCAGGCCTCGCGCTCGGCGTCGGACAGGGTCTCGGGGTCCGTCGCCATGGCGGCGAGGGTCTCCTCGGCCGTGGAGGGCGGCGGGGGTGCCTCGGGCCACAGCCACGATGCCACAGCGCTCAGACCCAGCGCCAGCGCGATGCTCGCGCGGACGAGGATCTTGCGGCTGGCAGTCATCAGAAGGCCTCCACGTGGCCGTCGGCGTAGAGCGCGTTGACGCCGATCTTGCCGCCGCCGTAGCGATGGAACGGCTCGTAGTCTCGTATGATCGGGAAGATCTTCAGGTTGAAGCGGCGGAAGGGCGCCTACCGGCAGGGGCGTTGGAGGGGTGGGTTCGCGGCGCGTGCCTTGGCTTCGGCCGCGGCGTCCCGGATGCCCTGGTTGATGCGGTCGAGGATGTCCTGGCGGCTCAGGCCCTCGGGGTCGATTGGCTCGCCGACTACCATGGCGACGCGCGCGCGGCCGAGGCGCCAGGTGTCGGGCGGGAGGACACGCTCGGTGCCCGAGATGCCCACTGGTACGACGGGCACGCCCGCGCGACCGGCGATGAGTGCGATGCCGGGCTGGGGGTCGTGGATGAGGCCGTCGCGGCTGAGGCCGCCTTCGGGGAAGATGCCGACGGCGCAGCCGCGCGCCAGCGCCGCGAGGGCGCCGCGGACCGCCTCGCGGTTCATCCCGGCCTCCCGCACGACCACGACGCCCCAGAATCGGCCGTACCAGCGCACCGGCGCGATGTGGTCGAACTTGTCGGTCATCAGGAAGGTGAGGTGACGGGGCACGTAGGCCTGGAGGACCGGCGGATCGAGCAGGCTCGCGTGATTGGCCGCGACGATCACGCCGCCGCGGGCCGGGATGCGCTCCTCGCCGAACAGCCGCGCGCGGCACCAGCCCCTGAGGGCCAGCCGCACGGGGATGCGCATGGTGTAGAAGAAGGAGAGCTGTGCGGCCTTGTGGAGGCCATGGCCGAGGGTGCCGAGGGGGCCGGTGCCTCCCATCGCGGCCGACTGTGGTTCGCGGTCACGCTGCATGGGCGTCGGGCGTTCACTCGTCAGCGCTGTCGTCGTCGGCGACGGCATCGAGGCGTGCCATGTGCTCGTCGGCGGTGGGCAGGCTGGCGGTCGCGCCGCTGTGGGCCGCCTCCCACTGTTCGAGGCTTGTGATAACCTCGCGGGCCTTCGAGCCCTTGTAGTCGCCCACGATCCCCTCGGCGGCCATCATGTCGATCAGGCGGGCGGCGCGGGTGTAGCCGATCTCGAGCTTGCGCTGGAGCAGCGAGACCGAGCCGCGCCCGGTGGCCAACACGATGCGGCAGGCGTCCTCGTAGAGGTCGTCGCCGCTGTAGCCATCAATGCCGGCGCCCGTGCCGCCGTCCTCGCCGTCGCCCGACGGCGCGCCGTCGAGGTTGAGGGAGAAGTCGGTCGGCCGCTGCGCCCGCACGAAGCCCACCACGGCGTTGATCTCGTCGTCGCTGAGATACGTGCCCTGCGCGCGAACGAGGCCGGAGGTCCCTGGCGGCAGGAAGAGCATGTCGCCCGAGCCGAGGAGTGTCTCGGCGCCGTTGCGGTCGAGAATGGTCCTGGAGTCGACCTTGGAGGTGACGTGGAAGGAGATGCGGGTGGGCAGGTTGGTCTTGATGAGGCCGGTCACGACGTCCACGCTCGGCCGCTGGGTGGCGAGGATGATGTGCAGGCCGACGGCGCGGGACTTCTGGGCGAGGCGGGTGATCGAGGTCTCGACGTTCTTGGATGCCAGCATCATCAGGTCGGCAAGCTCGTCCACGATGATGATGATGTAGGGCAGGTGGAAGGGCACCTTCCCATAATCACAGTCGTCGCCGAGACGGGCGCGGATCTCGTCCTCGCCGAGTTTGTTGTAGGCGGCGATGCTGCGGACCCCGACGGCGGCGAGGATGTCGTAGCGCTCGTCCATCGTCCTGGTGGCCCAGTCGAGGATCCAGGCGGCGCGCTTCATGTCTGTGACGACGGGCGTGAGCAGATGGGGCAGCTCGGCGAAGGCCGCCAGCTCGACCACCTTGGGGTCAATGAGGATGAGCCGCACGTCGTCGGGATGTTGGGTGAACAGGATGGAGCAGATGATGGAGTTGATGCACACGCTCTTCCCGGAGCCCGTGGCGCCGGCGATGAGCAGGTGAGGCATGCGGGTCAGGTCGCCGATGATCGGCTGGCCGGAGGCGTCTTTCCCCAGGAAGAGCGGGATGGTGTATTTCCTGCCGCGGTACTGGGGGTCGCCGATGAGGTCGCGCAGGCGGACGAGTTCCTTCTCCATGTTGGGGAGCTCGACGCCGACGGTGCTCTTCCCTGGGATGGGCGCCACGATGCGGACGGCGGGCGCCTTGGTCGCGATGGCGAGGTCATCGCTCAGGGCGGTGATCCGCGAGAGCTTCGTGCCCGCATCGAGGGTCAGCTCGTAGCGGGTGACCACGGGGCCTTGATCGATGGCGACCACCCGTGCGCCGATGTTGAACTCGCGGAGGGTGCGCTCGAGGGTCTCGATCTGCTGCTCGACGTGCTCGCTGCGGGTGCTCCTGTCCACCGCGCTCCCCTCCTCGAGGAGCGAGATGGGCGGGAGGCGGTAAGTCGCGGGGGTCGAGGTCTTCGGCGCCACCTCTCCAGTAGGGGGCTCGAGGACGTCGTGGACCTCGGTTGGGGTGTCGTCGTCGGCAATGACGGTCGGGCTGGTGGTGCCGCGGCCGACCTGCTCGACCCGCATGCCGCCGACGGCGGGGCGGCCTGTGTCGCGGCCATCGGCGTCCTCCTCCTCCTCGACCATGGTCTCGGCCGTCTCCGTCACGTCCTGCGTCTCAGGGACGGGAGGCAGCTCGGCAGTGGCGGCCCCAAGATCGGTTGCACGGGCATCGGTATCAGGCCCGGCCTCGGCGGCCGTCGCCGTCTGGCGGCTCGCCGTGCGGCGGCGCGGCAGGAAGCGGCCCAG
>CAZDNN010000686.1:0-3271 GCA_964506385.1 uncultured Planctomycetota bacterium | reverse complement strand
GGCCCGAAGACCCGCACGCAGTCCGAACGGACTTCTGCCACGGGCTGCTAGACGTTCGATGAGCAGCGCCCCAGGCCGTGCGCCGGCCGAGCCCACTACGTGGCCGAGCAAAGAGAGGAACCCCAAGATCCAGGGCCAGACTCGTCGCGCGCGGCCGGTCAGGGACGCGGCAGGAACTTGACGCAGGCGGGGGCGGGCACGCCGAGCCTCTGGCCCGTGGCCTTCAGCGCGCCGGTCGTCGGGTCGATGCGGAAGGGAACCAGGCCGTTCGACCGGCGGTTGGCGACGATGAGCCACGTGCCGGTGGGGTCGATGCCGAAGTGGCGAGGCCAGTCACCCCGCGTCGCCTCGGTGCCGACGAAGCGGATCTTGCCCATGGAGGCGTCGATGGCGAAGATGGCGATGCTGTTGTGCCCGCGGTTGGAGCCGTAGAGGAACGCGCCGCCGGGATGGACGGCGACCTCCGCCGTGTAGCTGTCGCCCTCGAAGCCCTCGGGCAGGGTCGAGAGGCTCGTCAGCTCGGCGAGGACGCCCTTGTCGGCGTCGTAGCTGAAGACCGTCACCGTCGAGCTCAGCTCGTTGATGACGTAGGCGAGCCGGCCGTTGGGGTGGAAGGCGAAGTGCCGCGGCCCGGCGCCGGGCGCCACCTTCGCGAAGGGCGGGTCGTTCGGCGTCAGGGTGCCCTTGGCCGCGTCGAAGCGATAGATGAGGATCTTGTCGAGCCCGAGGTCGCAGGCGAGGGCGAAGCGGTTGGCGGGGTCGAGGTGGATCGAGTGGGCGTGAGGCCTGTCCTGGCGCTTGGGGTGGACGCTCTTGCCGGTGTGCTGGACGAAGGCCGTGGCCTCGCCGAGCCGGCCGTCCTCGGCGATGGGCAGCACGCAGACGCTCCCGCCTCCGTAGTTCGCCGCGAGCACGTGGCGGCCCGCCTTGTCCACCACCAGGTGGCAGGGGCCTGCTCCGCCGGAGGACGCCTTGTTGAGGAAGGCGAGGTCGCCGGTCTTCGGGTCGATGGCGAAGGCGCTGATCGTGCCGCCGTCCTTGCCCCACGCCTCGTTGACCGCATAGAGGAGCCGCCCGTTCGGATGGATGGCCAGGAACGACGGGTTCGCCACCCCCTCGGTCGCGCCGGCGGGCGTCAGCTTCCCCGTCGCCATCTCGAGCTCGAAGCGGTGGATCGCCCCTCCCTTGCCCTTCGCCGCCTTCCCGCCGACGTAGACCAGCATTGTCCCCACGGCCTTGTCCCTCTCATTGTCTTGCGCGGCCCACGCGCCCTCCCACAGCACGGCGATCGCGCCGAGCCATGCAAGGGCACCCACTTGTCGTCTGACGCTCATCGGTCCGCTCCTGCCTGCTGTCGGGTACCGCAGCAGCGGCTCACACTCTAGACGAGCCGCTGCATGCTGTCAAGACTGCGGGCGCCGGCGAGTCTGGCCTCCGGCATCTCAGGGCATGCCGCTCCCTGGGTCTGCCTCGCCCTCTGAGGAAAAGACAGCGTGCGAAAAGGCGTGCCAATCGCCTGCGGAGGCGGCCCCACACTTCGCTGAAGTGTTAGGCCTGAGCGAGGTCGAAGGGGGGTCGTGATCCTCGATTCGCCTCCCGACAAGCCCAGTGGGTCGAGGCGGCTGTGCAGATGTTGGCGGCGCATGGGCTCCCGAGTGGCGGATTGTTTGTGCTGGATTTCACAAACTCCCCGGCCGGATCGGGCTGCCATCGGTCGCGCGGGAGGGCCTGGCGTCGGCGCAGACAGATTCCCGGCCCCCTGTGCAGCAACCTGTGGCGATCAGGGGTCTACATTATATAGGGCTGGCTGCGTCCGGGGGATTGGGCCGCAGAGGGCGGCCACTGGCAGGAGGGCCTGCTGATGAGATGGTGCGAAGGCGGGACAAGAATGGCGGTGCTCGCACTCGCGGTGGCCGTGGCGTGGGCTGCGCCCATCGTGGCCGAGGCCGGGGGGGTGAATGTGACGGCGGAGGAGACTCCGCTGCCGGAGATCCTCGCCATGGTGGCGGCTGAGGGCGGCCCGGCGCTCGCGCCCCACCCCGACATCACGGGCGAGAGCCTCTCGTTCGCCACCCGCCAGATGTCCCGCACCGGCACCGCCCGATGGCTCTGCCGCGCCTGCACCCTGGCCGTCGTCGAGGGGGAGGACGGCAAGCCGGTCGTTGGCAGGCCGTCCATAAACAAAGCGGAGATCAGGCCTTACAAGCTCGGCAAGCTGGTCGCCGATGAGGATCAGGCCAAGGCCCTCGTGCGCTTCGTCGAGGCCGTGATGATCCGGGCCTTCGAGCACAGGGAGCGGCCGGAGAAGGGCGGTGCGCTGCCCGAGGCCGAGGTGATCTTCCAGGAGGGCAAGCTCAAGGTCCTGGCGCCCCCCGTCGTCCACAAGGAGGTGCTCGCCCTCCTCCAGGCGATGGCGAAAGTCAAGGAGCGGGGGGATATCGAGACCGTGGCGGTCAAGTACGGTGCCTACGACCTCGGCTTCTTCCGCGCGAGCACAGGGGCCAAGGCGCCCTCGCCGACGGGCTCGCTGTCGCTCGATCTCGATGAGGCCGCGGCTGGCGAGGCCGTGTGGGCGTTGACGGCGAAGGCGAAGACCAGCTTCTACATCGACCCTGGCGACCCCGGGCTCGCCAAGGCCAAGGTCTCGCTGAGCGTCACCGACAGGCCGCTCGCCTTCGCCGCCAAGCAGGTTGCCCAGGAGCTTGGCGCCGAGCTCATGTCCTACGACGGCGCCTGGCTGCTGGTCAGCAAGGCCCGCAAGCCGCTCTACGAGGGCCTGATCTGCAAGGTCTACTACATCGGCGGCAGCGGTGGTGGCGAGGAGGACCGCGGCTCGCGCTTCCTCGAATTCGCCCTGCGCCGCGCGACGGGGACCGACCTGCCCGAGGGCATGCCCTACGCCATCGAGCGCATCGGCCCCCGTCTGCTCGCCTGCGCCCCCGCTGACGTTCACGAACGGATCCAGGGCATCACCAACTGGCGCGTCCCCGGCGAGGACGGTGACCGCCGCGGCTGGCGTCCGCCGGGTGGCTGGGGCCGCGGCGGCCGGGGCGGATGGGGGCGGTGACAGGCCGCGCCAGCCCCAGCGCTATCTCTGTCTGACTCCCCCGTAGCGCCGCGCTATACATGCAATTGTGGCCTCAACGTCGGATGCGTGAAAGAAGCCGTCCGCCTTGTCATTGAGGCCAACCGCGAGTTGGCGCGTCGGGAGGCCGGGGGCAAGAAGACCGTCCGCGAGAGCCTTGCGGTGCCCGTCTGATGAAGCGCCGCG
>CAZDNN010000685.1:0-3272 GCA_964506385.1 uncultured Planctomycetota bacterium | reverse complement strand
CTCCCAAGGCCGGCAGGAGACCCTTCTTCTCCACCCCTATAGGTCATAGTCCCCCGGCACATGCCCGTCTCCGCCGGACTTGCGGTGCTGACGAGGGATGGAACTAGTTGTGAACTATGGTGTTGCGCAGGATGGAGGCGGCACAAGTCTTTTTCGAGATATACCCTACTTTCGTCTTACACATTCCCTATTCGAGGGACTGCTTGTGTCCTCCGTCAGACGAGGCGGGTGCCCAGGGCCTCCTCGTAGACGGCGAGGACGTTCTCGAGGGGGGTGTCGGGCTGGATGCAGTGGGCGGGTGCGAAGATGTAGCCGCCGCCAGGGGCGATGACGTCGAGACGGTGGCGGGCCTCGCGGCGGCAGTCGGCGACCGTGCCGTGGGGGAGGGTGTGCTGGGTGGAGATGAGCCCGCAGAAGGCGAGCTTGCCCCTGCACTTCGCGCGGATCGTCTCGGGGTCCATCCCGGCAGGCTCGGGCTGCATGGCGTCGAGGACATCGAGGCCCATGTCGATGAACGTGGGCATCAGGTCGCTCGTGTCGCCGCAGGAGTGCATCATCGCCTTGGCGCCGAACTCGTGGGCGAGGCCGTAGAAACGCTCCAGGCGCGGGCGGAAGACCTCGTCGAAGTCGCGGGGCGAGACCATCCGGCCATTCTGGTTCCCGCAGTCCTCGCCGAGGCAGAGGATATCGACCCTGCCACCGGCGGCTTCGAGGCCGCGGCGGAGCACCTCGTAGCAGAAGTCCACCCGCCGGTCGATGATGGCCAGGCCCACCTCGTCGCGGAGCGCGATGTCCACGAGCACCTGCTGCATCCCCCTTCCGCGCGAGATGCCGTTGACGATGTCGGGGTCGCCTGCGCCGCCGAGACAGATGGCGAAGTCCTTGAGCCGCTCGCACTGCTCGGGGATGGCGGAGTAGTCGAAGTCGTCGGGGCTCGGCCAGGGGTAGCGCTCGACGTCGTCCATCGTCCGCAGCTCGGCGAGGGGGAGGACGACGGCCTCGCTGTAGGCGCCGCCGCTGCCGTGGCGGACGGTGCGGTAGCCGGTGCCCCAGATGTCGTAGTGGATGCCGTCGTGGGGCTCCCTGACGCGCCCCTTCCAGGCCGGCCCGACGCCCCGGAAGTCCACCCCAAGGCACTCGCGGACGTCGCGGCCGGCAAAGTGCTCGCGGAGCCGCGCGCCGATCTCGGGCGTCGTGTAGAGCTGGATCGGCACGCGGTCGGGGTCCTGCCAGGCCAGGGACGCGAGGACGCGCTCCTTCGAGGTCATTCGTTCTCCCCCAACGCGGCTCGTGGCCGCAACCCAAGAGGAAAACTCGGGCTGGGCACACTAGGAAACAGAGCCAACTCCGTTGGCTTTGTTTGCCTCCTCAACCGCTCCGCAGCCACACCACTTGCCAGCGAAGAGCACGCCTTACGGGATCGATCCGCCTTCGCGAGGCGACGTAGCCGCTACGGCGGAGTCGGCCCGCAAAGCCGCTCGATCCCATATGGTGTGCCCAGTCCGAGTTTTCCTCGGCGCACCCTGCGCTGGAAGGCTCTATGCCCTACCCGGCCACGAGCGTGATGACGACGAGACCGAGGTTGTAGGAGAAATGGCAGACCATCCCGGGCACCACGGAGCCGGTGCGGTGGCGCATCACCGTCCAGATGACGCCCATGGTGAAGACGATGGGGATGCCCATCCAGGTCCCCGCGAGCTGGGCGATATGGACTGCTCCGAACCAGATGGAGACGACGACGACTGCTCCGATGCCTCCCAGGACGTGCCCCACGCGCTCATCCGTGGGGGCCGCTCCCATGCTCTTGAGAAGCCACGTGGCGAGCGCCCCGAATGAGCTGGCGAGGATAGGGTAGAGGAAGCCGCGGTAGTAGAGCTCCTCGAGAGGCGGCAGGACGAGGGCGATCGCAATCAGCACGAACAGGCCCATGGGCTGCTTCGCCAGCTTCGTCATCAGCGACTCGCCTTCCGGCAGGGCGCTGAGGATCAGCGTCGCCAGCACCGACGCCACCACCCCGATCGCCACGCTCGCGAGCACCAGCCACCACGCCACCCCTCGCACGGCGAAGCCCTCGGCGAACGACTTGCCGTACTTCCTGCACACGAACAGCCACGCCACCGACAGGGTGACTGCCCACCCGATCAGCGACGCGGCCAGCAGCCCGAGCGGCACCCGCGACAGGTCGGGGCCGCCCGCCGCCACCACCAGCACGACCGCCAGCACCAGTTCGACGCTCCAGGCGACGGCGAGGACGATCAACAGGTCCAGCCAGTTCGCCGAGCGCGGTGGCGGCTCCGGGACCGCCACATCGAGCGGCTCATTCCCTGGCGGCCCCGCCTCGTCCTCGACCAGAATGGCCTGCGGCAGCTCGTCCATCCACACTCACTCCATCGTCACGTCGAGCAGCG
The DNA here is from genome assembly GCA_964506385.1 of uncultured Planctomycetota bacterium. Lineage (GTDB taxonomy): Bacteria > Planctomycetota > PUPC01 > DSUN01 > DSUN01 > CAZDNN01. Next base: position 864 of record CAZDNN010000685.1, on the reverse strand, counting down.
CTCGCGTGTCCACGGCGTGTCCTTCCTCAGGGGTGGTCGAGCACTGGGGTCGGCTGCTCGAGCCGGACGCCAGCCGACATCATAGCGGGGACGGCGGTGTTCGTGAGGTGCAGCTCTTCGCCGTCGAGGCGGACGATCGACCAGTCGAGCTGCTCGAAGCGCGCGTCGGCCACGGGGCCGACGCACTCGAGGATGACGCGGTACTGGAGCTCGGCGCGCTTGTGCCGGGCGGCGCGTTCGCTGGGGGGCGCCGCGATGACGATGCCCTCGGCCACCTTCGCCACCAGCGTCTCGCCCTGGTGGGTGTGGTAGAGCCAGACATCCTCCCTCGGCGCGCCCTCCAACTCGTCGCGCCAGTGGATGGTCAGCCCGGCGTGAAGCTGCTCGGCGCGGAACTCGAGATCGCCCCGCACGCGCCTCACCCTTGGCACGAAGGCCAGCGCGTAGCCGCTCCGCGCGCCCGACGGCAGGAACACCGATGTCGGCTCGCCCGCCCGCGCGAGGAACCGCACGTGGCAGACCACCTCCATCAGCGTCGGCTGCTCGGGCAGCGCGCCGCCTTCGCGCGGCCCGACGCGGACCAGCCGCTCGAGCCGTGCGTCCAGCAGCAGCGCCTCCCCCTTCGCCGGCTCCCGCGAGCGGCTGCCGAGCGACAGCAGGTAGAGCAGCAGGCCGACCACCGCCGCCCCGGCCCCGATGCCCACCAGGCGATTCCAGTTCATCGCGCCGCAACTCCTGACCGCAGCGCATGGCCCCACCGATGGCGCCATCATAGCCGCCGCGCTGCCACCGGTCAAGGCGACAGCCGCGGCGGAGTCTGGCCCCGGTTCTTGGGGTTCCTTCCTCGCCCGTCCGCGTCGTCCT
>CAZDNN010000684.1:0-3277 GCA_964506385.1 uncultured Planctomycetota bacterium | reverse complement strand
CCGCTGAGCCGATTCAGGGGGCGAAGGGCGGCTCGGCAGGAGCCTCGCCCTCCCAGAACAACCTTCCGCAACAGGAACCATATAGCCGTCTGGGGCAGGAAGCGGGTGCAATGCGAGAGGATGGAGTGGCTGCCGCCCGAGAAGCCCGGTGCGCGCGGGCGTTTCGTCTACGAGGGCAACGTCCGCATCACGATCAAGCCCAAGGAACCGAAGCGCGCCAAGCCAGGACGGGAGAAGCCTGAGGGATGGCGCGGGACGTGCGGAAGAGCGGAGTACGATCCGGCCACCGACCCAATCGAGATGAAGAAAGGCAAGGCGTCCCAGCGCCCGAGGCTGTGGCGCGGCAAGACGTACGGCGAAGCCGACACGATCGTCTTCATCCCGGGAGAGGGAGCATACACCCTCATAGGTGCCCCCATGGTCAGCGGCGGCACAATGTGGGGCCTCGGGGGCGTTGATCCGTCGGTCATCAAGGAACTCGAGAGAAAGCACCGAGAGCAACTCAAGCGCTCACGGGAGGGCCGGAAGCTTCCCGCAAGAGACCCGACGGAACCGTCCCGCTAGTCGCCGGTGTCTCCGTGGTGACAGCCGCCGCTTGGCGAGCGCGTGCGGCGGCGTGTTATCATGCCATTTGCGCAAATGCGGAAATAGCCGGGAGGCGCACCACTGTGCTGCCGACACGGGCTGCGAGACATGGCCTGCTGGGGTCTCGCGGCTGGGTACGAGGGGAGGGGCGCGCCGCGGACAGCCGGCGTGGGGCGCGTCTGTGTGGCGGCGGGGTATCATGCCATTTGCGCAAATGCGGAAATAGCCGGGAGGAGCACCGCTCCACTTTGGCGCCGACCCAGCACGCCGTTTGGCATCAGACGCACGACTCAGCAGCGCGGCGATCTGCGTTTGACACCCATCGTCCGTTCCGCATATATGGTCTGTCGCTTGCTGCTTCATGTCGCCGCAGGAGAGGAGGCCCAGTCGTGTCCCGACCGAACATCCTGATCTTCATGACCGACCACCAGCGCGGCGATACGGTGCGGCCCGAGCACCCTTGCCAGACGCCCAACATCGACAAGCTCGCGGCCGAGGGCGTGATCTTCGACCGGGTCTTCTGCCCCGCGCCGCACTGCTGTCCCGCGCGCGCGACCTTCTGGAGCGGCCTCTATCCCACCCGCAGCGGGGTGTGGAACAACATCTGCAACGACCAGGCCCTCACGCGCGGCCTCAAGCCGGGCGTGAAGCTCTGGAGCGAGGACCTCGCCGACGCGGGCTATGCCCTCGCCTGGACGGGCAAGTGGCACGTGAGCTGCGAGACGACGCCGAAGGACCACGGCTTCGCCATCGAGCGCCGCGTCGGCGGCCACAAGCCCCAGGAGCATCACACCCACTGGGCACGCTACGAGCAGCTCGCCGCGCAGCCCTACGATACCGTCCGAGGCGAGGGCCAGGTCCTCCGACCAGGCTACGGCACCTACACGATGTATGGCACGCGGCCGGAGGAACGGAAGCACCACGACGACCATGTGGTGGAGGATGCGCTCGAGATGCTGCCCGAGCTGGCCGCGGGCGACGGCCCCTGGTGCATGTTCGTCGGCGCCGTCGCGCCCCACGACCCCTACGTCGTGCCCCAGCGCTTCCGCGACCTCTACGACCTCGCCGACGTGCCACTGCCGCCCAGCTTCGCCGACGACCTCGCCGACAAGCCGCGCATCTACCAGCGCATGCGGCGTCAGGTGTGGGGGCAGCTCTCCGAGCGCGAGATCCGCGAGGGCATCCGCCACTTCTGGGCCTACTGCTCCTGGCTCGACGAGCTCTTCGGCAAGCTCCTCGCCGCACTCGACGCCACGGGGCAGGCCGACGACACCCTCGTCCTCTACTGCTCCGACCACGGCGACTACTGCGGCGACCACGGGCTCTTCGCCAAGGGCATCCCCTGCTTCCAGGGCGCCTACCACGTGCCCGCCGTGATGCGGTGGCCGAATGGCATCAAGAACCCCGGGCGGCGCGTCAGCGAGTTCGTCTCCCACGCCGACTGGGCACCCACCTTCATCGAGCTGGCAGGCGCCGATGCCGGCCGCGACTTCTCGGGCGCCAGCCTCGCCCCCTTCCTCCGCGACGAGATGCCCGCCGAGTGGCGCGACGCCCTCTTCACCCAGTGCAACGGCGTCGAGCTCTACTACACCCAGCGGTCGGTCATGACCAGGGAGTTCAAGTACGTCTTCAACGGCTTTGACGACGACGAGCTCTACGACCTGCGCACCGACCCCCACGAGATGCACAACGTCGCCGCCGACCCGCTCTACGAGGACATCAAGCTCGGCCTCGTCCGCCGCCTCTGGAAGTTCGCCCACCGCGAAAGCGACGGCGCCATCAACGCCTACATCACCGTCGGCCTCGCCCCCCGCGGCCCGGCCGAGGCGTTCCGAGGAGACTGACGCAGCCTGTGAGGAATGGAGGAAGCCGCAGGCTGCGCTCGGCCCGGCTTGGCGCCAGGCGCCAAAGGGCCCCGGCCCTTCTGCGGCTAGGCCAGGAGGAGATAGCCGAGCGCGCTGGCCGCGGCGAGGGCGATGAGGAAGACGCTCGAGCAGCCTCCACTGCTGCCGCTCGAGCCCCGCGAGCCGGTACCCGGGCAGCTACGCCTCGATGGTGGTGCCGAGGGCGTCGAGGAACGCGCGGATCCACGCGGGGTGGGCGGGCCAGGCGGGGGCGGTGACGAGGGTGCCGTCCACCACGGCGTTGGAGAAGGTGTCGTTGGGGTCCACCCACTCGGCGCCGGCGCGGACGAGGTCGGGCTTGACGGCGGGATAGGCGGTGCAGGTCTTGCCCTCGACGACGCCGGCGGCGACGAGGAGCTGCTGGCCGTGGCAGATCGAGGCAATGGGCTTGCCGGCCTCGGCGAAATGGCGGACGATGGCCAGCACGTGCTCGTTGAGGCGGATGTACTCGGGCGCGCGGCCGCCGGGGATGACCAGGGCGTCGTAGTCAGCGGGGTCGATGTCGTCGAAGGTCGCGTTGAGCGCGAAGTTGTGCCCTGGCTTCTCGCTGTAGGTCTGGTCGCCCTCGAAGTCGTGGACGGCGGTGCGCACGGTGTCGCCGGCCTGCTTGTCGGGGCAGACGGCGTGGACGGTGTGGCCGACCATCAGGAGCATCTGAAAGGGCACCATCGCCTCGTAATCCTCGACGAAGTCGCCCACCAGCATCAGGATCTTCTTCGCCGCCATTGTGCCTCTCCTTTCTTCTCTTCCACTCGTCCTCTTCTTTCCCACTCGTCCCGATGCTCCAG
>CAZDNN010000683.1:0-3282 GCA_964506385.1 uncultured Planctomycetota bacterium | reverse complement strand
CAAAAAGGCGTGCCAATTGTCTGCGGCGGCGGGCCACACTTCGCTGAAGTGTTACCGCCTTGATTTTTCCCGCCCATTCGCGTAAGTTCGCCGGCAGCCGCGACACGACATTCCCGCGACCCGATAAGGACTGGGGACGATGCCCATCACCAAAGCCGTGGTGCCCGTGGCCGGCCTGGGCACCCGCCTGCTGCCCGCCACGAAGTCGCAGCCGAAGGAGATGCTGCCCGTCGGTCGCAAGCCGGTGGTGCAGTATGTCGTCGAGGAGCTCGAGGAGGCCGGCATCCGCAGCATCCTGTTCGTCACCGGCCGCGGCAAGTCGGCCATAGAAAACCACTTTGACCGCGACCCCGAGCTGAGCCGCGCCCTCGCGGCAAGCGGCAAGGACGAGCTGCTGAGCGCCCTGGCCTACGAGGACGCCGACGTCGAGTTCTTCTACACCCGCCAGAGCGAGCAGCGCGGCCTCGGCCACGCCGTGGGCCTGGCGGCGACCTACGCCGAGGGAGACCCGTTCGCCATCGCCCTCGGCGACTCGATCATCGAGAGCCGGGTGTCGCCGTCGGTCATGAAGCGGCTGGCCGACGCCTTCGAGCAGACGGGCGCCGCAGCAGCCATCGCGCTCGAGGAGGTGGCGCCGGACGACGTATCCCGCTACGGCATCGCCGCGCCCGACGGCGACCCGCTGCCCGGCTTCCAGGGCGACGTCTTCCGCCTTCGCGACCTCGTCGAGAAGCCCGCGCCCGCCGAGGCCCCGAGCCGCCTGGCCATCGCCGGCCGCTACGTCGTCACCAGCGCCGTCTTCGACGCGCTCGGCCGCACCGACCCAGGCAAGGGCGGCGAGATCCAGCTCACCGATGCCTTCCGCATCATGCTCCACGAGGGCAAGACCCTCATCGGCCTGCGCCTGCGCCCCGGCGAGCGTCGCCACGACATCGGGAACTTCGAGAGCTACTTCCGCAGCTTCCTCCACTTCGCCCTCCGCGACCCCGACCACGCCGACGCCCTCCGCCACGCCATCGAGGAAGAGGTGCGTGATGCGTGACCGTAGGAGGAAGTCGGCAGTCGGCAGGGGCGGTCGGCAGTGAGGGCGGGCAAGGCGGGTGCCTTCGACCAGTCCCCAATCCGAAGTCCGCACTTCTCCGTCTCGAACACCTGGCGCCGGCCACCTATGCCCCTTTTCGTCTACCATCCCAGCTACGAGCTCAAGTGGGGCGAGCACGTCTTCCCCGTCGAGAAGTACCGCCTGCTCCACGACCGCCTGATCGCCGAGGGCCTGGTCGCCGAGGACGGGTTCCTCGTGCCGGAGCCCGTGTGCGAGGCGGACCTGCTGCTCGTGCACGAGCCAGGCTACCTGAGGCGGCTCGATGCGCTGGCGGCGAACCCGCTGGCGGCGTACTTCGAGGCCGAGGCACCCTTCAACCGCGACGTCGCCGACGCCGTCAGCTACGGCACCGGCGGCACCATCCTCGCCTGCGCGCGCGCCGCGGCCGACGGCACGGCCGCTCTCAACCTCGGCGGCGGATTCCACCACGCCTTCCCCGATCGCGGCGAAGGCTTCTGCTTCATCAACGACGTCGCCGTCGCCATCCGCGCCGTCCAGCGCCGCGGCCTGATCCGACGCGCCGCCGTCATCGACTGCGACCTCCACCAGGGCAACGGCACCGCCGCCATCTTCGCCAGCGACCCCGACGTCTTCACCTTCTCCATCCACCAGGAGGCCCTCTACCCCGTCCCCAAGCAGCACAGCGACCTCGATATCGGCCTCGACCCCCTGGCCGACGACGCCACCTACGTCGCCCACCTCGGCGAGCACGTGCCCCGCATCCTCGACGCCCACCGCCCCGAGCTCGTCCTCTACGTCGCCGGCGCCGACCCCTACGAGGGCGATCAGCTCGGCAATCTGGCCCTCACAAAGCCCGGCCTCGAGCAGCGCGACCGCCTGGTCATCGGCGCCGCCCGCGAGCGCGGCATCCCCCTCGCCGCCGTCGTCGCCGGCGGCTACGCCCGCCACACCGCCGACGTCGTGGACATCCATCTCGCCACCTGCCGCGTCCTGCGCGAGCTCTGGCAGTGAGACAGGGTTGCTTGCCGTCGGGCGGGATTCCCAGGTTGACGAAAGGGCGCTGCTTGACCATAATGGGTCGTGTACTGAGCAGCAGAGGAGTGTGCTGTTGCCGAAGGGAACCACCGGCATCGAGCGCTTTGTGGACCAGATCCACTGCGGGGACTCTGCGGCGGTCATGCGCCAGCTTCCCGCGGAGTCGGTGCATCTGATCGTGACGAGCCCTCCGTACTGGGATCTCGTGGATTACGGTGTCGAGGGGCAGATCGGGCAGAGCAGCTACGACCGGTACCTCGACGACCTGCTTGAGGTGTGGGTCGAGGCCGAGCGGGTGCTGATCCCGAACGGCAAGCTCTGCATCAACACCGCCATCGTCCCCGTGCCGAAGAAGGTGGACAACAACTCCCACACGCGGAAGCTCAGGAACCTGAACAACGATATCGAGACCTCGATCCTGCACAGCCCCCGGTGCTCGCTTCAGCGCTACAGCCTGTTCATCTGGCAGAAGCAGACCAGCGTGAAGATGTTCGGCAGCTACCCGTACCCGCCCAACCTCTATGAAGACAACACCATCGAGTTCATCAACGTGTTCGTCAAGCCGGGGAAGCCCCGGCGTCTGCCCAAAGCCGTGAAGGAACACAGCAAGCTGACGCAGGAGCAATGGCTGAACCTCACGATGCAGATCTGGCCGATCTACCCCGAGAACGTGGCTCGAACTGGCGGCCACCCCGCGCCCTTCCCGACTCTGTTGCCCCAGCGCCTCATCCTGATGTACACGTTCGCAGCGGCGCCTGAACAGGGCTTCCGTGGCGACATCGTCCTTGACATGTTCTGCGGGACGGGCGCCACCTGCGTCGCCGCCAAGGCCACGGGCCGACGGTATATCGGCATCGACTTGAACCCCGAGTACTGTGACTTCGCCCGCCACCGCCTCGAGCCCGACCGTTACCCGCCCACCGACATCCGGATCCCCCGGGTGAAAGTCGCCTCCTCCAAGGCGCACCCACGTCAGAGACTGCTCTTTGAGGAAGTGTGAAGCGACGCGGCTTCATCCAGCCCGAAGGCGGCAGGCGACGCGCCCCTCCCTTGTGTTCCCTGTCGAGAGCAGGCGCGTCTGGTTTGCGGCCGAAGGCAGCGTTGTGGCGCGACGTGTGCGGAAGTGGTTTCAGCGACGGCGGCGGCGGATTGCGATGGGGCGGACGCGCCTGCGGCTCGGGCGG
>CAZDNN010000682.1:0-3283 GCA_964506385.1 uncultured Planctomycetota bacterium | reverse complement strand
CGTGCTCCCCCAGCTCCATGAGCTTGAGAAGAAGCTGCTCGCCCACCGCGAGGCCAAGGGCCTCAAGCCCCAGATCGATCTGCTGCGGAAGACAATGGCCGACATCGAGGCCGCCAAGGACCAGCCCGAACTGCGCAGCCTCAATCCGCCGGGCACGAAGTAGGGGGGCAGGCGGCGATTGGGAGCCGCGAGGGCTCACGTTGCCTGACGCAGCAGGTCGAGCATCTCCCTCGTGCTGAGGGCCTGGACGCCCCGGCAGGCGCGCTTCGGGAAGTGGCGCCTGTTGCCCGTGATGAGGATGGCGTCCCAAGCGGGTAACGATAGTGTACCGCAGTGTTCCCGCTTTGCCAACGTCAATCGTCAGGCGCCGGTGATCCGCCACGCCGCCGTGTAGACGTTCATCCGCCCCGCGCGCGCGAAGCCGATTAGGGTGAGGTTGGCGATGTCGGCGAGGGCGATGCCCGCGTCGGTCGGGGCGCCGCGGCTGACGAGCACGGGAAGGGAGACGGGCACGGCCTTCGCGACGAGCTCGCGGCTGAGCCGACCGGTCACGAGGACGATCTTGTCGATGAGGCCGATCCCCTGGCGGCGGCAGGCGCCGACCACCTTGTCGAAGGCGTTGTGGCGGCCGATGTCGTCCGCGAAGGCCACCACCTCCTCCCCCTGACAGATCGCCGCGCTGTGGACCCCGCCCGTCTCCTGGAAGAGCGTGCTGCTCCGCATGAAGGCCGTCATCGCCCGTGAGACGGTCTCGGCCTCGACGCGGAACGACGTGTCGATCTTGCGGGTGCAGGCGAAGGGGTCGAGCTCGCCGGTGGGGGAGAGGGCGGCGCCGCACCCTGAGCCCAGGGTCATGCTCTCCTCGAGCGCGGCGAGGGTCGCCTCGGGCACGTCGAGGGCCACGCGGGCCTCGTGCGTGTCAGGCGAGTACTCGACATCGGGCACTGGGGCGCGGGGGTCGAGCAGGCCCGAGGTGGCCAGGAGGCCGACCGCCAGGTCCTCGATGCGCTCGGGCAGGCACTGGAGCCGCAGCAGCCGCCGCTCGCCGACGTATAGGACGACGGACTCCTCGCGCACCACCCGGTCGTCGGCCTCCTCGCGCTCGCCGCCGCGGATGCGGATGACGCGGGCGGAGGCCGTCACGTCTTCGCGGTCTTCCCGCGGCGTCGTGTCCTGCCCTTGCTGCGTGCCTTCGGCTTGGCCTTGCGGCGCTTGGGCGCCGTCGGGCTCGCCTTGGTCACCTTGACGGCGCATACCTTGAACTCCGGGATCTTCGCGATGGGGTCGAGGGCGTCGTTGGTGAGGACGTTGGCCGAGGCCTCGCGCCAGTGGAAGGGCATGTAGACCATGCCCCGCGACACCCTGTCGGAGAGCAGCACTTTGGCGCGGACGATGCCCCGCCGGCTCTCGACGTCCACGAAGTCGCCTTGCTTGACACCCAGCGCCTTGGCGTCGTCGGGGTGGACCTGGATGTCGCCACCGGGGTAGAGCTCGTTGAGGCCGCCGCTCTGGCGGGTCATCGTCGCCGTGTGGAAGTGGTAGAGGACGCGGCCTGTGCTCAGGAGGAAAGGATATTCGTCGTCGGGCAGTTCGGCGGCCTCGATGAAGGGGGTGGGGTGGAAGTGCCCCTTGCCGCGGGCGAAGGTGCCTTTGTGGAGGTAGGGCGTGCCGGGGTCGTCCTTCGTGCGGCAGGGCCACTGTAGGGTGCCTTTGGCGAGCCGCTTGTAGGAGATGCCGCCGTAGATGGGTGTGAGCGACGCGATCTCGTCCATGATCTGGGCGGGCCCCTTATACCTCATCGGGTAGCCCATGCAGGACGCGAGGCCGCAGAGGATCTGCCAATCGGCGCGGGCCTCGCCCGGCGGCTCGAGGGCCTTGCGGACCCGCTGGACCCGCCGCTCGGTGTTGGTGAAGGTGCCGTCCTTCTCGGCGAACGAGGCGGAGGGGAGGACGACATGGGCGTACTCGGCGGTCTCGGTGAGAAAGATGTCCTGGACGATGAGCAGGTCGAGCGCGGCGAGGGCCTCGCGGGTGTGGTTGGCGTTGGGGTCGGAGAGCACGGGGTTCTCACCCATGCAGTAGAGGGCCTTGATGCGGCCCTCCTCGGCGGCTTGAAGGATCTCGACGACGGTGAGGCCGACCTCGGGGGGGATCGTGCAACCCCAGGCCGCGCCGAACTTCTCGCGGATCTCTGGCTCGGTGACCTTCTGGTAGCCGGGCAGGACGTTGGGCAGGCCGGCCATGTCGCAGGCGCCCTGGACGTTGTTCTGGCCGCGCAGCGGGTTGACGCCGCCGCTCTCGATGCCGACGTTGCCCGTGAGCATGGCCAGGTTGGCCAGGGCCTTGACGTTGTCGGTGCCGGTGGTGTGCTGGGTGATGCCCATGGCGTAGACGATGGCTGCCCTGGGCGCGGCAGCGAAGGCGCGGGCCGCGCGGCGGATGTCGTCGGCAGGCACGCCGCTGGTGAGCTCGGCCACCTCGGGCGTGCAGGGCTCGACGGTGGCGGCCAGCTCGTCGAGGTTCTCGCAGCGCTCGGCGATGTAATCGGCGTCCTCGAGGCCTTCGGCGAGGATGACGTGCATCATGGCGTTGATGAGGAGGGCGTCGGTGCCGCAGCGCTGCTGGAGGTGCATCTCGGCGAAGCGGACGAGGTCGATGCGCCTGGGGTCGGCGACGATGAGCCGGGCGCCGTGCTTCTCGACGGCGGCCTTGATGCGCAGGGCGACGATGGGGTGGGCCTCGGTGGTGTTCGAGCCGATGACGAGGATGCAGTCGGCGCGCTCGAGCTCGGCGATGGAGTTCGTCATCGCGCCGCTGCCGAAGGAGGCGGCCAGACCGGCCACCGTGGGGCTGTGTCACAAGTGGGCGCAGTGGTCGATGTGATTGGTTCCGACCACCGCCCTCATGAACTTCTGGAAGAGGTAGTTCTCCTCGTTCGTGCACTTCGCCGAGGCGTAGCCGGCGATGGCGTCGGGCCCATGCTCGTTGCCGATCGCGGTCAGGCGCTCAGCCACGAAGTCGAGCGCCTCGTCCCAGGTGCACGGTACGAGTTCCCCATCGCGGCGGACCATCGGCGCCTTGAGGCGATCCTCGGCAGCGACGAAGTCGAGGCCGAAGCGGCCCTTGACACAGAGGTGCCCTTGGCTGGCGGGGTTGTCTGCCTCGGCGCGGACGCGGACGATGCGGTTGCCCCGGATGCCGAGGACGAGGCCGCATCCGCATCCGCAGTAGGGGCAGACGGTCGTGACCTCCCTGGTGGGCGGGAGGGTCTCGAACTTCGGCA
>CAZDNN010000681.1:0-3312 GCA_964506385.1 uncultured Planctomycetota bacterium | reverse complement strand
TGGTCAAGAGGCGCTACGGCGCCACAATCGACGACGAGGACGACGACGACGAGGATGAGTGAAGAAGGAACCCCAACAGCCGAGGTCAGACTCGCGACGGGCCGCGTCCTTGCCTTCATCCGCTCCATCCGGTATCATCCCGCCGCAATGGAGACGCAGACAGGGAAGCCGAAGCGGCGGGGCCTGCTGGGCAGGATGGTCTTTGGCGGCAAGTGGTACTGGATGCTGCTGCGGCTGGTGGTCGCCGTGGGCCTCATCGTGGCCTTCCGCTACCGCGTGCTGACGTGGGCGGCGGTCGGCCACAACGCGGCGTGGAAGGCGATGACGGGCGCGGAGGAGAACCACGCGAGCGACATCAGCCTGCTGAAGCACCTTCGCCGACCCGGCGCCGACGCCCTGGTGCAGCTCGGCGAGGTCGAGGCCCTCGCCAGCATCCGCGACCCTGCCATGGGCCAGACCCTCGCCGACATGGCGGCCACCCACCCCGATCCCGCCGTCCGCCGTGCCTCGCTCCGCGGGGCTGCCGAGTGCTCGGAGGAGCACGCCGGCGACGCCGCGGCATGCGCTCTCGATGACGCCGACGCCGCCATCCGCACCCTCGCCGCCCAGGTCCTCGGGGACAAGGGCCACGCCCGGCACTTGCCCGTCCTTCGCGCCGCACGCGACCGCGAAACCGACCCCGACGCCCGTTCCGCCATGGACCTGGCCGTGGAGACCCTCACGCACGTGCCCCCCGCGCCCGACGCCCCGACCCCGCCCGAGCACATCCACAAGCATTGACCGGCGGCGTCTGCCCCTCGCCACTGGGGCAGATGGCCGGACACTGGTCCTCAGCCGCCCCCTCATCTCTTGCCCGTCTCTCTCCTCTTGGGGGGCCGCTTCTTCTCCCCGCCATCGGTCTTGCCGGCGCGCTGGCCCCGTTGGCGCTCGCGGGCCTTCATCTCCGTTGCGACGCCCTCGTCGCCCTGCTGGGCCATCCAGGCGTCGAGGCTCTTGCTCAGCGCCGCCTTGACCTCGGCGCAGGCGGGGTCGGCGGCGATGTTGTGAAGCTCCCACGGATCCTTAGTCAGGTCGTAGAGCTCCTCGCCGGGGCGGTGCTGGTAGGCGCGGGCGCGGGCCGCCGCGGCGCCGCCGGCCTCCGCCCAGGAGTCAACGACGGCGTTGTCGCGGCCGGAGGGGCAGATGATGTTGGTGAACGTCGCGTCGGGCGTGAGGTTGCGGATGTACTTGTGGGTGGCCGAGCGGACGGAGCGGATGGGATAGCACGCCGAGCCGTTGATGATGCCGCGGGTCGTGTGGCAGCCGTAGACCAGATCGCGGTGCTCGTCTGTCCTGCCGAGCAGCACGCCGAGGAAGCTGCGGCCGTCGAAGCCGCGCGAGCCTCTCGCATCGGGCCTGCCCGTATCCACCTTCGCCGGGTCGCCGCCGGCGGCCTCGATCAGCGTCGGCACGACGTCCACATACTGCACCATCGCCTTCGCCACCGAGCCGGGCTTGACCCGCGCGGGCCAGCGGACGAGAAAGGCGGTGCGGAGGCCGGCGTCATAGCATGTCCACTTCCCGAAGGGGAACTGCGAGCCCTGCTCGCTGGTGAAGGCGACGATCGTGTCGTCGCGGCGGCCCGAGTCGTCCACGATCTTCATGCAGGCGCCGAGCTGGCCGTCGAGGAAGGTGATCTCGGCGAAGTACTTCGCCATCTCCTGCCGCGTCACCGGCGTGTCCGCGAGGTAGGGCGGGACGGTGAGCTTCGCGGCGTCGTAGGCGGAGGTATCCCCCCTATTCCACGGCTTGTGCGGCTCGTTCGAGCAGACGACGAGGCAGTAGGGCTGGCTCTTGTCGCGGTTGACGAACTCCGCGATGGCCGTCGTGTTGGACGCGCCGCCCTTGCCGCCCCGCAGGATCTCGAAGGGATAGCACTCGCGCGGCTTGAAGTGGGTCTTCCCGATGAGCCCGACGCGATAGCCGAGGGCCTTGAGATGGTGGGGCAGGCTCCTGGTGCCGGGGTAGACACCGCTATGGTTGGGGTAAGCGCCGTTGCGGACGGGGAACAGGCCGGTGTAGAGCTGCTGGCGGGTGGGCGCGCACATGGCCGTGGCGGTGAACATGTGGTCGAAGCGCATGCCCTCGCGGGCCAGCCGGGCCATGTGCGGGGTCTTGACGTCGGGGCTGCCGTACGGCTCGCAGTCGTGCCACGTCATGTCATCGCCGATGACGATGAGGATGTTGGGCTTGCGGGCCGGCGCGGCCCGGCCGACTGCGGCAACGGCCAGACCCGCACCAATGGTCTTCAGGAACATGCGCCGCGTTGTCATATGCGTCTCCTCGTGGACTCGCAGAGCTCCCCTGGTTGCCGTCCAGACCATCCATCCTGCTGCTCGTCCCCCGCTAAAGGTGCAGTGGCAGGAAGTCGTGGAGGACGTTGGTTGGCACGATCCAGAAGGTTTCGGCGGCCGGTGGCGGGTTCTCCTTGAGGCGTGCCGCGTCGGCGAGCAGTTCGGCCCTGGAGCGGCGGAAGAGGGTGTGCTGGGAAACCTGGGTGGCGAGCGCCTCGGGGCGTTTGTGCTGCCAGGCCGTGGTGTCGACGACCACGGTCGGCAGGTCGAGGCGGCAGCTCTTGTAGTAGTAGACGTGGCGCGTGCGCCAGGGCTCGCCGAGCTCGGCGGCCACGGGCTCGCCAGCGTGCCAGGTGGCCTGGACGCTGATGGTGTGGGTGGCGAGATGGTCGCGGTGGCGGTCGTGGGGGCCGTGCGTGAAGACTGCGTCGGGCCGGACCTCGCGGACGATGCGGATGCAGTCCTTGACGGTCCCCTTATCGGCGGTCAGGCCCATGTCCTCGTTGTCGAGGGCGTAGCGTCTCGCGATACCGAGCACGGCGTCGGCCTCAGCCATCTCCTGGCGGCGGGTCACGACGATGGTGTCGCGCATCTCGGGTTGCGGGTAGCCCTCGCTCCCGTTGGTCATGGTCACCACGGCCACCTCCACGCCTTGGTGGGCGAGTTTGGCCATCGTACCGCTCATCATCAGCTCATCGTCTGGATGCGCCCCGAACACCAGGATCCGCTCGTAGTCCATGCGACCATCCTCCAAGTGCGCGCAGTGACCGTGATTGTAGCGGTCGCGGCATACGCCTTCAAGCGACACGCCGCGCGGCGCACAGCGCCGGGCGGCGCGGACGCGCATGGGGGAGAGCGTTCCCTTCCCGGGATGGCCGGTATGAGTATCGGACCTCATGAGGTCCGGAACACACGGTGCACGCCGCTTGGCCGCCGTGGTCGGCGACGCTGTCCAGCGCACAGCGCCGGGCGCCGCGGA
>CAZDNN010000680.1:0-3324 GCA_964506385.1 uncultured Planctomycetota bacterium | reverse complement strand
TTCTTCGTTGACGACCGCCGAGCGAATGGGTACAAGTAGAGGGTCTCTGGAAGAACCGCTACCAGCCCAAGAAGGAGCGAACATGCCTGCCCCTGTGGCCCGCAACCAGTCCATCCCCCGGATCGAGTACTTGCACGTGCGGAACTACCGCGCGCTGCACAACCTGGAGCTCAAGAGCCTGACCCCGCTGACGGTCCTGCTGGGGCCCAACGGCAGCGGCAAGTCCACAGTGTTCGACGTCTTCGCCTTCCTGTCGGAGTGCTTCTCCGACGGGCTGCGACGCGCTTGGGACAAACGCCGTCGGTTCAGGGAACTCCGGACCCGCGGTGCTGATGGGCCCATCGTGATCGAGCTCAAGTACCGCGAGAACCCCCCTAAGCCGCCGCTGATCACCTATCATCTTGAGGTCGAAGAGCAGGATGGGACACGTCCTGTGGTATCGAGAGAGTGGCTGGGGTGGACGAGATGGAAGGCGGGGCGTCCGTTCAGCTTCCTTGACTTCCGCTATGGAGATGGCGTTGCCATCTCCGGTGAGGTGCCGGACCAGGACGACGAGCGCATTCCTGAAACCCTCGACTCGCCCGATCTGCTGGCCGTGAACACGCTGGGGCAGTTCGCGAAGCATCCTCGCGTGAGCGCGCTTCGCCGCTTCATCACCGACTGGCATCTGTCGTACCTAAGCGCCGACAGCACGCGCGGCGTTCCAGAGGCCGGTCCTCAGGAGCGCCTATCCACCACCGGGAACAACCTGCCCAACGTGATGCAGTACCTGAAGGAGCGCCACCCTGCCCGGTTGGACAGGATCCTTCGGGTCCTCTCCCGGCGCGTCCCGCGCCTGGAGCGAGTGGATGCGGAGCTGCTCGCGGACGGCAGGCTGCTCCTCCAGATCAAGGACGCGCCCTTCGAGCGCCCGATCCTGGCGAGCTTCGCGTCCGACGGCACGTTGAAGATGCTGGCGTACCTCACGCTCCTCTACGACCCCGAGCCACCGCAGCTCATTGGCATCGAGGAGCCCGAGAACTATCTCCATCCCCGGTTGCTGGTGGAGCTGGCGGAGGAGTGCAGGAACGCCTCCTCCGCATCACAGCTCATGGTGACCACCCACTCCCCGTTCTTCGTGGATGGCCTACGGCCGGAGGAGCTCAGAGTCCTCTACCGCGACGACTTGGGGTTCACCCGGGCCGTGCGCGCCGCGGACATGCCTGGCATCGAGGACTTCGTGGATGCGGGCGCCAAGCTGGGTCAGCTCTGGATGGAGGGCCATTTCAGCGTCGGCGACCCGTTGACGAACTCAGGCGGTCCACGTCTGATGGGCGCGCCCACCCCTCATACCGGGTAGGAGTGAGGGGCTATGCATATCGAGTTCCTTCTCGAAGAGCCATCGTCGGAAGCTGCGCTCCTGAACCTCATCCCGAAGATCCTGCCCACGGCGTCGTTCGCTCTGCACCCCCATTCAGGCAAGCACGATCTGCTGGCCAAGTTGCCTCACCGTCTTGCAGCCTACCGCAGGTTCATACCGACCGACTGGCACATCGTCGTGCTCGTAGACAATGATCAGGACAACTGCCGGCGGCTCAAGAGCGCGTTGGAGCAGGCGGCGCGCGACGCTCGCCTTGCCACGAAATCCAGACCTGGACCACAGGGCAGCTTCCAGCTTGTGACCCGCCTGGCTATCGAGGAGCTTGAAGCGTGGTTCTTCGGCGACGTGGACGCGTTGGTCAGCGCATACCCGAGGGTGCCCGATACGCTGGCCAGCCGGCGCGGATACCGGGACCCCGACGCTATTGCCGGAGGGACGTGGGAAGCGCTGGAGCGGGTACTGCAACGGGCGGGGTATTACCCCAGCGGCCTGCCCAAAGTGGAAGCGGCCCGCAGGATCTCCGAACACATGGACCCGTGGCGGAATCGGTCCAGGAGCTTCCAGGTCTTCAGAGACGGCTTGTTGGCACTTGGCTGCGACAGGGCTCCCTAACCCTGATCCGGCCCATCATCGGATGGCGATCTCGAGCGTCTCGCCCTGCTTGATGACCAGGCCGTCGGGGAGGGTGATGGTGATGCGCCCGTCCGCAACGGCGTGGGTGGCGTTAAGCTTCTTGCCGCCGAGGGTGACCAGAATGCCCGGTGACTTGAGGTCCTGCGGAATCTGGAGGGCGAGGGTCTTGAGGCGGAGCTGGCCGAAGCGGAACTCGATGCGGTCGGCCTGGGCCTTGGCGTCGCGGGTCTGGGAGAAGAGGCCCCAGCCCTCGGCGGTGGTGAACGCGGCGGCGAAGCTCTCGGGGGAAAGCCGCGGTGCGAAGGCGAGGTGGCCGCGGGGGCCGTGGTATTCGTAGCCGCAGAGGTTGGTGTAGACGCCCCAGCTCGCCATGGCGCGGGCGTAGTGGTCGCCACACTCGACTTCGTTGAAGGGGTTGCGCTTCGCGGCCTCGTAGCGGTCGTGGATGCCGCGGCAGATGGCGAGCGCCTCAGTCACCATCCCCTCGGCGACCATGTGGCCGGCAACCTGGTACTCGATGCCCGTCCAGACCTCGTTCTTGTAGCGGACGCCCTGGGCGAGGTGGGGGCTCTTGGGCCACGTGCAGGTGAACAACCCAGCCTCGCCGGGGCGGGCGAACCAGCGCTCGGGCTTGTGGACGGCGTTCTGCGGGCCCACGTCGGGCGCCCAGTTGTATTTCCAGATGCTCCCGAGGGCCGTCCGCACCATCTCGGGCGGGTAGATGTGGCCGAGGCCGAGCAGGTGCGCCCAGCCCTGGCCGAAGAGCTGGTCGCTCAGGCAGCCGTCGCCGTACTGGTGCTTCGGGTGCTTGGTGAGATCGACGAGCTGGATGAAGTACTCGCCGTTCCAGAGCTTCTCGACGGTGAGCTTCCGCCCGCTCTCGAAGATGGTGCGGCACTGCTTCGCGAAGGCGTCGTCGCCCATTTCCTTCGCCATCTCCTCGCCGGCGCGCAGGGCGGCGAGGTAGAGGGAGCCGACGAAGGTGTTGGGACCCTGGAAGTTGATGTCGTAGGTGTTGTGCTGGCTGTCCTCGATGAAGCCGTCGCCGTTGCCGTCGCGAGCCATGGAGAACTGGAGGGCCTTCTTGATCTTGGGCCAGTTGCGGGAGAGAAACTGGCCGTCGGCGGACATGAGGTGCTCGCGGTATGCCTTGAGGATGGTGCCGCACTGGCCGTCGGCGGCGTAGGCGCGGTTGCTGCGGAAGCCGACGAGGCCCGTGTCGGGGTCGAAGCCGGCATCGAAGTCCTGCATCTGGCGGACGATGCGCGGGATGGACGGGAAGAGGCGGGCGTGGGCGTGGGCGTAGTTCCACACGTGGGTGCAGGTGCCGG
>CAZDNN010000679.1:0-3337 GCA_964506385.1 uncultured Planctomycetota bacterium | reverse complement strand
CCGCCAGGCAGCCGAGGGCCACTGCGATCGGCAGGGGGCGCGGCACGGGGCCGACGCCGCGGCGGTTGGCCCACTCGAGCATGCCGAGCATGTGCTCGGGCTTGCCTGGCTCGAAGGCCGAGAAGTCGGGGGAGACGGGGCGGGGGTTGCCCATCATCGCGACTCCGCCGAGGCGGCTGCGTCGCCTCGCGAAGGCGGACGGTAGGGCGACTCGTCACTTCCATGTTGACAGAGCGCTACGTGACGCTCTGGATGCGTGTGGCGAGGCGCTTGCGCAGGTGGGCGGGGATGGCGTCGGCGTGGGCGAGGCGGCGGAGGACGGGCTCGACGTGTTCGTTGTCGCGCTTGTCTGCGTCGAGGACGGCGCCGACGGTGCGCTCGCGGAGCCGGCCGGCCTGGCCGCCCAGGTCGGCCTCGGTGACCAGTGTGGCGAGGTCGTCGAGCAGGCGCGCGCGCTCCTGGTCGGTGAGGGTCTTGTCGTCGGCGTCGCGCCGCAGCAGCTCGTTGGCCAGCGCGACCGCACGGTCCGTCATGGCCTCGCCGGCACTCACGCACAGCGCGGCGAGGACGCGGTAGACGGGTGGGAAGTCGCGGCGGAGGGCCACGGCATCGGCGATGGCCTCCCGCTGCCCGTCGGCGATGTTGGCCAGGGTGCCGAGGTCGCGGAAGGCGTTGAGGAGCAGCTCGGTGTTCCCGGGGCCGAGCTGGAGGTCGCCGTCGGCGATCTGGCGCCAGGTGTGGAGCAGGGCGTCGAGTGCCTGCTGGCGGAGGGGGCCTGTTGACGAGAGGGCGATGTTGCGGAGGCCGGCGATGACGCTGGGCACGAGCTCGGTGTATGCCGTGACCTCGCCGCCCAGGGCGTAGACCACCTCGTCGCGGCCATCCAGTGCCTGGGCCTCGATCTCCGGCAGGTCGCGCTCGAGGAGCAGGCGGAAGAAGCTCACGAGGTCCACCTTGAGTTGTGGCGCGGCGCGGGGGCTCAGGCACAGGCTGGCCAGGCCCTCGAGCGCCGCGTTCGTCACGGGCCGGTCCACGACGCGGCGGCGCAGCTCGTCCGCGGTGCGGGCCACAGCCGCCTCGTCGGCGGCGGGGCCGGCGCACATCCTGCCGATGGTGCGAACGAGGGCGGGACGGTCGGGGAACCCGCGGTCGATGAGGCCGATGGCGGTGTCGATGGCGTCGGTGGCGAGCGCGCTGCGACCCGCGTCGAGGCGGGAGACGAGCTGGCCGAGGATGCGGGCGGCCCCGACGCGGACCCGCGGCCGGCCCTCGCCCTTCAGAACGGCGAGCGTGGGCTCGACGGCGGGGGCGCCGAGCCGCACGACGGTGGTCTCGATGGCATCCACGATGCCGGGGTTGGCGTATTCCTGGAGGCTGGCGAGGAGCTCGGCGGCGAGGCCCTGTCGCGTCTCCTCGGGGATGGCGGCGCCCATGGGCGCCGTGCTCTGGATGACGGCGAGGCGTGCCGCGCGCGCGCCGTCGCGCAGCGCCAGGAGCATGAGGGCGCCGATCCTGGCACGGGCCGCGTCCGTGGCGCCGGGCCGGGTGGCCAGGACGTCGAGCAGGCGGACGAAGGTCTCCTGCGCCGGCTCGGGCGCGGTGATGAGATGGGGCTCGATGGCGTCGATGGCGGCGTCGCCGCGGCCGCTGAGCAGGTTGGTCAGCGGGAGGCACTCGACGGCTGGGTCGTCGCTGGCCAGTATCTCGGCGATGGCCTGCTCGCAGGTCTGGGCGCGCTGCTCGTCGGTCTGTGCCAGCTCGCCGGCGACGGCGATGAGGGGGCCGCGGGTCGCGTGGTCGGCGATGGGGGCCAGCTCGTCCTGGAGGATGCGGTAGACGGTCTCGGGGCTGAAGCGTCCGGTGATGAGCAGGACGCGGCGCACCTCGCTCCCGAGCTCCTCGGCAGCGTCGCGGAGCTGGGCGGCGAGCACGCGGACCAGGTCGCGGGTGCTCCTGGGGTCCTCGGCGACGGCCTTGCAGGCGCCCTCGACGGCGCGGATGAGCAGGCGTCGCAGGCCGAGGTCCGGCTCGTAGCGGAGTGTGCCTGCGATGATGCGCAGCAGGACGCCCATCTCGAGGCCCGCGTCGGGCGAGGCATCGGGGTCGGCGGCGTCGCGGATGCGGCTGCCGAGCCGCTGGGCGGCGAAGCGCTTCTGGCGGTCGTTGCCCTCGGCGAGGGCGCGGGCGTCCTCGGCCACCTCGGGCGCCAGGCCGAGGGTGGTCAGCGCCTCGGCCGCCTCGCTGCGCACCGCCGCGTCGCGGTCGGTGAGGGCCATGGCGAAGAGCGCGAGCTTCTCCCGCTCGCTGGCGGGCGAGAGTGCGAGCTTGCGGAGCGCCTCGATCTTCTCGTTCGGGTCCGCGCTGGTGCGCAGGACGAGCTCGAGCTCGGCGATGTCGCGGCGGGTGAACAGGTCGGCGATCTCGCCGGGGTGCATCACCGCCGCCTTGCCGCCGAGCATCGGCAGGTGCTGCTCGCCCGCTTCTTCGTCGGCGCCCTGCTCGGCCAGCAGCTCCTCTTCGAGCGCGACCGTGCGCCAGCCCTCGTGCTCGACGACCACGAACTGCGCGGGCAGGCTCTCGCCCGGGAGCACGAGGGCGCGGAGCATCTCGGTATCGAGCTCGGCGGCACGCTCGAGCAGCTCGGGGTGCAGGATGGCGTGTCGGAGCGCCTCGGAGTCCTTCAGGCACTCGATGGCGGCGGCGGTCACGTCCACCTGGTGGGCGAGCAGCGCGGCGAGGCGCACGGCGAGCCGGTCGCCGAGGGCGAACCGCTCTTTGTAGAACTCGCTGCTGCCGCGCACGCCGGTCGGCATGGTTCGTGGTCTCCTTGGGCGCGATGGTAGCAGGGGGGCCGAAGGGAGTCAAGATGCAGGATGCCTGCCGGATGGCAGAGGAGGCTGCGCTCAGCCGGCGGGCTTGATCTTGAGGGCGCAGTCGATGCGGAAGTCGGGGAGGGGGATGGTGAGGCGGCCGCTCTGGGCCGCGAGCTCGAGGGTGGCGATGACGGCGCCCTTATAGGTGTCCCAGACCTCGATGCGGTACTTGCCTTCGCGGAAGCCGGCGAGGGCGATGGTGATGCCGCTGTATGTCCTGGCCTGGCTCCTGGAGGGCATGCGGCGGGCGGCGGCGGTGGAGTAGACCCAGGCGTATGCCTCGCGGGTGGTCTGGAGGGCCATGCCGGCCAGGTCGGCCTGGTTGCCGGGGAAGCTGACGCTCCCCCGGGTGAATCCCTTGCCGCGGCGGTCCTCGCCTTTGTGGTAGGCGGCGAGGGCCTTGAAGTTCCAGTACTGGTCGTCGGCGTCGATGAACTGGTGCCACCACAGGAGGGGAGTGCCTA
>CAZDNN010000678.1:0-3367 GCA_964506385.1 uncultured Planctomycetota bacterium | reverse complement strand
CTGCGGCCCCTCATGGTACCGCAACTCCGTCTGGAAGGCCTATCCCCTCCGCGAGACGTCGGACCTGAGCCGATGGGAGCTGCCACTGGACATCAATGGCGACGGGCGGATGGACGTGATCGCGGGCGGCGGCGAGGCCCTGGCCGACTACTGGTTCGAGAACCCAGGCCGCCCCGGCCGTCTTTGGCCGTTCCACAAGTTTCGCGAACGCAAGGGCCCCGTCTTCGACATGCTGCTCACCGACCTCGACAGCGACGGCCGCGTGAACGACCTGCTGCCCAATGGCCCGGGCACCCACCACTGGGTGCGGATCATCCCGGGGCGCGTCCCCAAGTTCACCGACCACCGCATCGGCGGCCGCGGCAAGGGACACGGCATCGGCGCCGGCGACGTCAACCGCGACGGGCGCCCCGACCTCGTCACCCCCGACGGCTGGTACGAGCAGCCCGAGCGGGCCACCCGCTCGTCGTGGAAATGGCACAAGGAGTTCACCCTCCGCGGCCATCCCAGCGTCCCGATCCGCGTGCACGACGTCAACGGCGACGGCGCGGCCGACATCGTCTACGGCGACGCCCACGGCTACGGCCTCTGGTGGCTCGAACAGCACGCTGCCGACGACGGCACGCGCACCTGGACCGAGCACGCCATCGACGATGTCATCGCCCAGGCCCACAGCATCGCCATCGGCGACCTCAACGGCGACGGCCGCGCCGACCTAGTGGCCGGCAAGCGCTGGATGGCCGCCGACGGCGACGACCCCGGCGACCTCGAGCCCACCTGCCTCTTCTGGCTCGAGCACGACGGCACGGGCAAGAACTGGCGCCGCCACGTCATCGACTTCAACGGCGGCGCCGGCTGCGGCACAGGCCTCCAGCTCGCCGACCTCGACGGCGACAAGGACCTCGACATCGTCGCCCCAGGCAAAGGCGGGCTCTACATCTTCCTCAACGAAGGGCCGATTCGGTAGCCGGAGCCATCATGAGGCCCGCTCCGGCCACGCCAGGGTCGGCAGTCGGCAGGAAGCAGTCGGCAGAAACCAACCACGCGCTCGTCCCGATGCTATTGCGTCGGGGCGGGGCCGACGACGCTCCAGCGTCGGCGTGCGGAGTAAGCGCTGACTCCGTTCCCCCACGCTGGAGCGTGGCTCTCGCCGTCCCGACGCTGGAGCATCGGGACGAGTGGTACCTTCTCTTCTCGTAACACTTCAGCGAAGTGTGGCCCGCCGCCGCAGACAATTGGCACGCCTTTTTGCACGCTGTCTTTCTCTCAGAGGGCGAGGCAGAAAAGCCTGCTCCAGGGGGGCGCAGGCCTTGGCTTCCTCATATGGCCAGCTCGCCAGGCAAAGGCGGTGCCGGAGACCTTCTTTCTGCCTCGCCCTCACCTCTCGGACGTGTCGAAAAGCGTGCCAATCGCCTGCGGCGGCTCGGCGGCACCTCAGGCGGCTGAATAGTCACCTCTTCTCTTCATTCGGGAGTCCCTGGAGTGAAAGCCCTCGCCGCCCTGCTGCTCGTCGTGTCGGCTGGCGACTACGACCGCATCGACACGCCCGTCTCGGTCGCCATGGACCTCGCGGAGCTCGGGCCATACAGGAAGGCCATCGAGACAGGGCGGCTCGCGCTCATCGAGCGCGGCCCGAAGGAGCCCGTGCCTATCCCGGCGCAATGGGACGACGGCGGCAACCCCAAGGAGAGCGCAGGCCGCCTGCTCTTCATCCTCCCTGGCAGGACGCCCAAGGGCACGACGCGGACCTTCGCGCTCTCCATCCGGCGCGACAAGCCTTCCGCCGTGACCCTCCGCACGAACGTCGCGGAAGGCAAGCACGTCGAAATCGCCCAGGGTAACTCGCCCATCTTCCGCTACAACTTCGGCCTCATGACGCAATTCCCCGACAAGCCGAGCAAGTTCGACCGCGCGTGCTACTTCCACCCGCTCTGGGCACCCTGCGGCGAGATCATCACGGGGGACTTCCACCCCAACCACCTCCACCATCGCGGCCTGTGGTTCGCTTGGGTGAAGGCGAAGGCCGGATCGCACAATGCCAACTTCTGGGAGATCCAGCAGGGACGCGGCAAGATGGTCAACAAGGCCGTCAGGACTGCCTGTGGCCCCGTGTTCGCCGACCTCGCCGCGGGGAACAAGTGGGTGTGCGGGACGAAGGTGCTCCTCACCGAGACGCTGCTCGCGCGGGTCTACGCCCTGCCGGGCAGGCTACGGGTATTCGATCTCACCGACCGCCAGGAAGCGCCCGAGGATCTCGAGCTCGGCAAGATCCACTACGGGGGCCTCGGCTTCCGCGGCCGCGACGACTGGGACGGCAAGAAGGCCATCCTCAACGTCCTCACCAGCGAAGGCAAGACCCGAAAGGACGGCAACGCCACCAACGCCCGATGGGTGGACTACACGGGTCCGCTGGGCAAGGACGGCTGGGGCGGCATGCTGCTCATCGAGCATCCGTCGAACCCGCGCTACCCCAACCGCGTGCGCATCCATCCCTCGATGTGTTTCTTCAGCACCACCCTGTGCCAAACCAGGCCTTACACCATCAGGAAGGGCGAGCCGCTCGTCCTGCGCTATCGTCTCGTCCTCCACGACGGCCGGCCCGACAAGGCCCTCGCCGAGCGCCTCGCCGCCGACTTCGCACATCCGCCCAAGGTCGAGCTCAAGCGTCCGCAATGAGTGACGGCGCATTGCCGCCGGCGACCCACTGCGAAGCCACATCACGGCGAGGGTCTGGCCCGGCCTCTTCTGGCCCGCAGCTCTTGTCTCGGACCTGGCCAGGTCCGAGACATATGTCCCGCCTTCTCCCCTCACGTACCGCACCCCAGGCCACAGGCCACAATGACATGATCAGGCTTCGTTGAGCCACCACGGGGCAGGTCCCTCACCCACCCGATCCATGAGCTGCTCTCGCCCGTTGTCTCGGACCTGGCCAGGTCCGAGACAGGGGCTCCATTGCCGGCCTCGCACCCACAGCCAGGGAACCCGAGCGCTATCTTCGCCTGGCGGTTGACATCCCTCGAAGCCCGGCTATGATCACGTCGGACGGCATCCAGCGAGGCAAAGGAGGTCAGCGATGGGACAGAAGAGGACGCGAAGGAGATTCCTCGGTGATGGCCTCGCGGCGGGAGCCGCCACCATGGCGCTCGGCGCCGCGCAGCGGCCCGCAGGCGCCGCCGAGCCGCCCCTACAGCCCAAGGAGGCGAAGATGCACCTCGGCCTTGTGACCTACATGGTCGGCGCACGGATGGACCTGCCCACCCTGATCAAGACCTGCGAGCAGACGGGCATGGAGGGCGTCGAGCTACGCTCCACCCACAAGCACGGTGTCGAGCCCACCATCGACGCCGAGGCCCGCGCGAAGGTCAAG
>CAZDNN010000677.1:0-3375 GCA_964506385.1 uncultured Planctomycetota bacterium | reverse complement strand
AGTTCGCAGAAACGGTGCGGTTGCGGCCCAGTGCGTACCCTCTTTCTCTGGCAGCCTACCTGGCTGCCTATTGCAGCTCGATCCGAGGACGAGGACGACGACGAGGACGATCGCGAGGAAGGCCCTACGAGATCGGGCCGCACTCGTTCCGCGCTGCGGTCTTGACAGGCGCGGGGGGCGCTGGTAGCATTGGGGGCAGAGCCTGGGGCGCCGATGGCCCGCCAGGCGATCGCGTCGGACACCACTGGCCGGGAAGGAGGACCTTCCGCGTCGGATACCCTGGATGCGGGCCCCCGATCGTGTGAGGCCCGCGGTTGCCCCGAAGGACCTCTGCGGAGGAGTGCATTATGGCCGAAGACGAACCCCAGGACGAGCAGGCCCCTGAGCCTGAGCCGGCCGCCGAGGGCGCTGGCGAGGCCCCGCCGCCGCCCCCCGGCCCTCCGCCAGGCGCCGCGGGCGGGCCGAAGCCGGAAGTGGGCGCGTACATCTCGAAGGGCTGGGAGATCGTGAAGGCCGACCCCGTGCTCTTCATCCTCGGCTACCTCGTGCTCGCCACCATCGCCGGCTTCACCATGGGCCTGCTGGCAGGCCCCGTGATGTTCGGCTTCTTCCGCGTCGCGCAGAAGCGGCTGAAGGGCGAGGCCGCGGAGTTCGGCGACCTGTTCTCCGGCTTCAAGGAGTTCGGTCGCTCGTTCGTCACGGGCCTGCTGGTGTTCGCGGTTTGCTTCGCCGTGGCGATCGTGCTGATCGTCATCATGATCATCCTGAGTTTCATCCCGTGCATCGGCCAGGTCCTGAGCATGCTGCTCTACATCGCCGCCTGGCTGTTCCTCGGCCCGGCGCTCTTCTTCGTGTTCCCCATCGCTGCGCTATCGGAGACTCAGCCGGTGGACTGCCTGAAGCAGAGCTTCGCCTTCTTCAAGGCGAACCTGTGGCCGATGGTGCTGCTGAGCCTGGTGCTCGGCCTGGTGGCGTCGCTCGGCTCGGTGGCCTGCTGCATTGGCATCTACGTGACGACCCCCATCGCGATGGTGGCGATGGTGGTGGCGTACAACGAGTACTACCTGCCGAACGCGCCGCAGGCGGGATGAGGCGATGCGGCGGCTGAGCGGGACGACGCGGCTGCTGTGCCTGCTCGGGCCGCTGACCGTGGCGGTGTTGCTGGCCGCGGCGCGGTGGGGCCTGCCCTACGTGTGGCACGACCCGCGCCTGGCCTGGGCCTTCTCGCGGCCCTGTGCGCTCAAGGCCTGGACCGGTGTGCCCTGCCCCTTCTGCGGCGGCACCCGCGCCACGGTCTACGCCGCGCACGGCGAGTGGATGGCATCGCTGGTGATGAATCCGATGGGGGTCCTCCTTGTTGTGGGGGGCCCCCTGCTCGCGCTGTGGCTGGGCGCCTGCGCCGTGACGGGCCGCGACCTCGGCCTGACGGCGGGCGACCGCATCCTGACCGGCCGGTGGGTCGCCTCGCGGGTGGTGATCTTCATCGTGGCGCTCTGGCTGTGGAAGATCGCCCTCTGGCTGCTGCTCGATGTGTGAAGAGGTTGGATGGGTGGAAGGGAGGAGGATTGGATGATTGGATGACCTGGGGTCGCGTAGAGCAGCCCCCGCTCGAGCTGGGACGACGCCATGCAACAGGTCGTGCCCCAGAAAGCCACCGACGCGTAGCCGCACTCGATGAGATGCTCGCCCGCGAGCACCCCCGCCTGGCGATACGCCTCGACGACCCGCGGCACCCGCTCGCCGATGTTGTGCACCGTCGCCGCCACCAGCGGCGTGCCGGTCTTCCGTGCGGCCCGGATCAGCGGATACCGCCCCGGCCCGATCGCCCCGTCGAACTCACCCACACGCTCCTCCGCGAACGGGTCATGCACCAGCGTCCACTGCCCTGGATGCCGCTCGGCCCACCGATGCACCCCCTTCACCCGTTCCCGCACCCCAAACGCCGCCTCCGCAAGCTGAAACAGCACGACAACGCGACGCGTCCCGCTCATAGCAAGCTCCTTTCAGAGCAGGAGATTGCGGGGGGAGGGCTTTCTGGGAAGAAACCCCATCCCCCCGCCCCCCCCTCTCAAAGACCTTGACATTGGCCTCCTGCGGGGAGGCTGGCTGCGGGGAGAAGAGGAGGTTCTGTTCACCGTCTCGCCCTGGCGAGACGCCGAACAGCCTTCGCCGCCGCCTTCGGCGGGGAGCCGACTGCCGCTGCCGACTTCCTCGCTCTTCCTCCTCCTCTTCCTCTTCCACTCGAACCTCGCCACTCGCCACTCCGCCTTTTCCCTTCCCCATTCGACATTCACGCTCTGGCCGAAGCCCACCGCCCACCGCTCCGGCATTGCTCCCCACTGCCGGCGCGCATCGCGCCGGCCCACAGGGCCAGTCGTCCCCTCACCCCGTCACCGTCCTATCGAGCGGGAGTCTTCCTGGCAGGCGCGCAGTATAGTATACCACTGGAGCGGCGGATGTCAAGCGCTTGTGCGCGGAAACTGTGGCCAGCTCCCCCCCAGTCGTCCATTGCCGTGTACGGTAGGGATGTCAGGGTGCCCCGGCGGTCCGGTGCCGTGCTAGTCGGTCTCAAACAGGGCGCGAGGCAGACCGGACTGGCGGATGATCGAGCGCAGGGTCCCAGGCCGCAGTTCCCTGTGGTCTGGCACAGGCACCGTCGTCGTCCCGTCGGGGTCCTTCCGCTGCATCACGATATGGCTGCCGCGGCGGCGCACCTCGGCGAAGCCGTGACGCGCCAGGACCGCACACACGTCCCTTCCCGACCGTATGCGGAGCTTACCCAACGGTCACCTCGACGTCGGTCACATAGACCTCGCCGGCGAGTCGGCGCGTGACCTCCTCGGGCGACGCGCACTCGAAGAACAGCTCGACCGCCTCCTGGAGGTTCTGCCGCGCCTCCTCCACCGACTCGCCCTGACTGGCGACGTCGAGCTCGGGGCAGAGGGCGACATAGCCGTCGTCCTCGCGTTCGATGATGGCCGTCAGGCGTCGCGTCATCGCCAGCTCCGTTCGCTCCTGGGCATCGACCGCCTCCCCTGTTGACCATCGTATCCCCAGGCGCACGGAATGTCAACTAACTCGCCCCCTCGCCATCCTCCCCTCCGACGACCGGCCGCCTGCGTGCCGCGCTGCCGACTGCCGCTGCCGACTGCCGACCTCCTCTCCGCCCGCTCGACCTGCTCGTCGCCGCCCACGCCCTCTCGCTGCGCTGCAGCCTCGTCACCCACAACACGCGCGAGTTCCGCCGCGTCCCGGGTCTTGCCCTGGAGGACTGGACTGCGGCCTGGCGGGGGGCGCTACAACAGAGGGGAACGTGATTCTGGAAACCTGACAGCGGCCCTCCCCGGTCCTAAGCACGCCACAGAGGCCAATTCC
>CAZDNN010000676.1:0-3375 GCA_964506385.1 uncultured Planctomycetota bacterium | reverse complement strand
CCTGGGCAAGGTGGGGACGCCCCACTCCATCATCGTGCGCCAAGGGCTCACGCCGGTGCCGCCGTCGCTGCCGCCGATGGTGAGAAGGTCGAGCTTGGCGCCGAGGGCCCCGTTGGCCCCGGCCGCCCACATCGGCTACACCGTCCCACATGCCTTCGCATGTAGGCGGCAAGAGCTGCCGATTGTACGGATCGCCGTCCCGGAGTCAAGCGCAAAACCGCGTTCTTGCGGATTTTGCACACGAAAACGGCGAACCAGGGCCATTCCGAATCCACCGGGAGGCGCCTGCCAGACGGAGCGCGCCGCCGCATGCGATGCATGAAAAACGGCAACAGGCTGATTTATGCCCATAATGGGCGATTTCTGCATTCCAGGCGCCAGGGACGCTTGCGCGCCCGACCTGCATGGGGGAGAATGGCGGAGGGCCGCATTTCTCCGAAGGATCCACCCGCCCCAGCGTCTGAGTGTGTAGAAAGGAGGTGAGCATGATGCTCCGACGGATGAGAGGCGCCGTGCTGGCCGTCGTTGTGGGGATGCTGCTTGGCTGCGGGCCGAGGCTCGTGCGCGAGGGCGACGAGGCGATGCTCGCGAAGCGCCCGGCCGAGGCCGCCGCCAAGTACGACGCCGCGCTCGGGCGCTATCCCAGGCTCGCACGCGACCCAGAGTTCATGGCCAAGCTCCGCCGCGCCAGAGCACTCGCACACTACGAGGCCGGCCAGACCCTCGCACAGCAGGGGGACTGGGACGACGCTGTCGCCCGCTTCACCGCCAGCCTCGCCGCCGACCCCGCCCTCCCCGAGGCCCAGCAGGCACTCCCCTGGGCGAAGAAGGAGGGGGCGAAAGCCCATCACAAGCGGGCCATCGACCTCGCCGACAAGGGCGACCTCAACGCCGCCATCGCCGAACTCCGACGCGCCCAGCAGCTCGACCCCGACAACCTCGATGTCAAGGACGCACTCGATAGCCTCAACGATAAGAAGGCCAAGAACTTATCGCGCGCCAGCACCACCTACCACCAGGGCCTCGCACACGCCGGCGCCAAGGCCTGGGGCCAGGCCGCCGAGGCCCTCAACGCCGCCATCGCCGCCAACCCGAACCACATCCTCGCCCGCGTCGCCCGCGCCCGTGCCCACGAGCGCATCGCCGCCGCCGCCAAGCTCCTCGACGAGGGACGCCGCACCCTCGAAGCCAAACACCTCGACCGCGCCATCGCCGCCGCCAAGGGCGCACTCGACATCTGGCCCAACTACAAGGAAGCCAAGGACTTACTCACCGCAGCCACCGCCCGACGCAAGCGGTTCGACACCCTCTTCGCACAGGCCGCCGCCGACGCGCAAGCCAAGCGCTGGGACGACGCGGCGACCGCGGCAAAGGAGGCACTCGACCTCTTCCCCTTCCAGACCGACGCCCGCCAGCTATACAACCGCGCCCGCGGAGCCGCCGCCGACCAGCACGCCGCCGCCGGCAGCCAGCTTCTCGCCCAGGGCAAGCTCGAAGACGCCGAGGCCGCCTTCCTCCGCGCCCTCCGCCACGTCCCCGACCACCGCGGTGCCCGCAACGGATTGGCACAAGCGGACCTGCGGCGCGGGGCCGAGGCCGAGCGCGCGGGCCTATGGGGCAGCGCCCTGCTGTGGTACGCCGACGCCGCCGAGCACCTGCCCGAGCAGCCCTACACCGCCAGGCTCGCCCAGGCCGAAGCCAAGGTCCTCGAGCGAGTCCGCTTCGCCCTCGCCGTCCAGATCACCGGCCCTGGCGGCCGCGAGACCCCCTCCTCCTCCGCCCTCCGTGCCGCCGTCATGGCCGACCTCGGCAGGCGGAAGCCCGACGTCGTCGCCCTCGGCGGCAGCGCGCCCCCCCTCTACGGCCTCGCCGCCGAGCTCGCCTCCCTCACCGTCACCGACCGCATCCTCAACACCGAGCAGCGCGTCCACCACTACGCCATCGCCCGCGAAGTCCCCAACCCCGACCTCCCCCGCATCCGCCAGCTCCTCTTCGGCGCACGACGCGACCTCGCCCAGCTCCGCCACCTCTACTCCCGCCGCTGTCCCCGCTGCAACGGCTCGGGCCGCCTCCGCTGCACCCACTGCCGCGGCGGGCGGGTCCGCTGCGACCGCTGCAAGGGCACGGGCCAGGAGCGGTGCGCCAAATGCAAGGGCACCGGCACCTACAAAGGCAAGCCCTGCCCCAAGTGCGGCGGCACGGGCAGCCACGTCTGCGAGCGGTGCAAGGGCCGCCGCACCGTGCCGTGCCCCCACTGCGGCGGCCGGACGTGGATCAAATGCCGCCAGTGCGACGGCCGCGGCCACGGCCCCGGCATCGACGGCCACGACATCCGCCGCAAGGAGCGCGAAGTCGCCCAGCTCGAATGGGACCTCCGCCGCGCCCCCGAGACCGTCACCCAGGAATTCCCTGCCGAGTGGCCCTACACCGTCCGCCGCCACGAGCGCAAGGGCGTCATCGACATCGGCGTCGTCGTCCGCGCCATGGCCGACGGCGCCGTCCTCCACACCGACCGCCTCCAGCGCAACGTCCCCTACTACGACACCGACATCCAGGGAGCCAACCCCGACATCGGCCTCCGCCCCGACCCCCTCCACCTCCCCGACCACCAGCACATCGGTGCCGAGCTCACCACGGCCGCGGCGCAGGCCATCGTCCAGCAGGCACTCCGCGTCGTCCTCGACGCCCGTGCCAAGGCCCTCCTCGCCGAAGCCGACGCCCTCGCCCGCGACGGCAACGCCCCCGCCGCCTTCGAGCGTCGTGTCGACCATGCCCGCATCCTCCGCGCCCTCGACCCCAAAGCCGCCGCCGCCCGCTTCCGCCAGCTCTCCGCCGCGCGCAGGACCCGCCCCCCGGCCCCTTGACAGCGCGCGGCGGCCCACCCATCACGCGCCGATCACGCGCTCCTTTCGTCATTGGTCATTCGTCATCTCCTCCCCCTCCGCGCCCTCGACCCCGTGGCCGACGTCTCCACATTCTTGCCTCAATTTCTCCGCGACCCAACCCACTGCTGGTCATCAACTTGCGGCCTTCCGACCGCTCCGCCACGCTTTTTCGCGCTTTAGTTTCTGCAAGTTCGTCGGTATTAGATACAGGGGCCGCGCTGTCGGGCGCGCGGCCGACACCGGGCGAACGCCACGGCATGGCGCCGCGGAAGCGTCCGTTTGGGAGCTTGGGTGGCAAGGCATGGGGGCCATCGCATGAGAGAGGATCTCCGCTTACGCATCTGCTCGGGTTCTGAACGGAGTTCAGTTCAGTTCGCTCGTCTCATCTTCGAGGTGATGGGCATTCCTGCGGACCGGGTCGCAGTCGTCGCGCACGAGCCCCCCGAGGCTTGCGACGTGACCTTCGAGGCGATCCGCGCATGGGGGTGGA
>CAZDNN010000675.1:0-3393 GCA_964506385.1 uncultured Planctomycetota bacterium | reverse complement strand
CGAGGACGATTCAGAACACCGGGCCGCGGTCCCCAAGATCCGGGGCCAGACTCGTGCAGCATTGCAGCATTCCCCGTGGCCCCCTGGCGCTCCAGGGCGTGGCGTTTGACCCGCGAGACGGGGGCGGGCATGGTAGAGAGGCCGTTTGCAGGGAGATCCCGCGCGTGGCCCCCTATCGTCCTGATCACGGCGGATCAGGGGCGGGGCGAGCGTCGAGGTTCGGGTGGAAAAGAGGAGAGCTGCATTGGCTCGTCTATCCTTTTTGGCAGCGCTTGTGGCGTCGGCCGCCTGCGCCGGGGCGGCGCCGCTGCCGCGCGGCATCGCTGTGGTAGCCGACCCGATCGCGGCGCTGGCGGAATCGGGGAAGGGGGTCGGCGGTCTCGAGCTTTCGCTCGTTGCCGTGGAGGGCCAGCCCTTCGCGATGGCCCTGCGCCTGAAGACCCTGAGGAGGCCGCGCCGCGTCTACGACATCCAGATCCGCGCGAGGAACACCGCAGCGGTGCGGAAGGGCGATGTGCTGCTCGCGACCTTCTGGGTCCGCGCCGTCGCGCCCGCCAAGGCACACACCGAGTTCATCTTCGAGCTCGGCCGCCAGCCCTACACGAAGTCGGCCCAACACCCCGTCGTCGCGGGGAGGAAATGGCAGCGCATCGGCGTGCCCTTCGTCTCGCGCCAGGGCTTCGCGCCAGGGGAGGCCAGCCTGATCTTCCGCCTCGGATACCCGCCCCAGACCCTCGAGATTGGAGGGGTGACGTTGACCAACTACGACAAGAAGGTGCGGCTCCGCGACCTGCCCGGCGCCCCTGAGACCTACGAGCCCAGCCAGCCCGGCGATGCCTGGCGCAAGGCGGCGCTCGCCCGCATCGAGCGCATCCGCAAGGCCGATCTCACCGTCGCCGTGACCGACGCCGACGGCAAGCCCGTTGCAGGCGCGGAGGTCGCCGTGGCGATGCGCCGCCACGCCTTCGGATTCGGCGCCGCCATCAACGCCGGCACCTTCAAGCCCGACAAGGACACGCCGGACACGCTGAAGTACCGGGAGATGACCCAGAAGCTCTTCAACCGCGTGGTCGTCGAGAACTCCTTCAAATGGCCGGGCTGGGAGAACGCCGACCGCCGTCGGCGCGTGCTCTGGACGCTCGCCTGGCTGCGCGAGCGTGGCATTGAGGTGCGCGGCCATTGCCTGGTGTGGCCGAGCTGGAAGCACATGCCCAGGGACGTCCAGCAGCTCAAGGACGACAAGGCCGCCTTGCAGAGGCGCATCCTCGACCACATCCGCGAGGAGGTGGCCGCTACGAAGGGCCGCATCGCCGAGTGGGACGTGATCAACGAGCCCTTCAGCAACCACGACGCGATGGACGTCCTCGGCCGCGAGGCCATGGTCGCGTGGTTCCAGGCCGCCCGCGAGGCCGACCCTGCGGCCAGGCTGTTCATCAACGACTACGGCATTCTCGCCCGATCGGGCCGCGACAGGCGGCACCAGGATCACTACTACGAGACCATCAGGTTCCTCATCGACCGCGGGGCGCCGCTCGACGGCATCGGGCTCCAGAGCCACTTCGGCGGCGACCTCACGCCGCCGCCGCGTCTGCTCGCCATCCTCGACCGCTTCGCGGCGTTCACCAAGGCCCTCGCGGTCACCGAGTTCGACATCAACGTGAAGGACGAGGAGCTTCAGGCCGCCTATACCCGCGACTTCCTGACCGCGGTGTTCAGCCACCCGGCGGTCAACGGCATCCTGATGTGGGGCTTCTGGGAGGGCCGCCACTGGCGTCCCCAGGCCGCGCTCTTCCGCAGGGACTGGTCGGTGAAGCCCAACGGCAGGGCGTGGCAGGACCTGGTCTTCAAGGAATGGTGGACGGACGTCGCCGCAAGGACCGACGCCCAGGGCCGCGCCAGCGTCCGCGGCTTCCTCGGGGACTACGAGGTGGCGGTGAGGGCGGGCGGCCGGAGGAAAGCGATGCAGGTCACCCTGACGAAAGACAGCGTTACGGTCACCGTGCGCCTTGAGTGACGATGGGAGGGTGAGGCTCCCGCCGAGCCGCCCTCCGAGACGGATAGGACCCATGGGACCAATAGGAGGATTGAATGTCCAGGCCAAACATCCTATATCTGCACTCCCACGACGCGGGGCGCTACGTGCAGCCCTACGGCTACCCCGTGCCGACGCCTGCCATGCAGCGGCTGGCGGAGGAGGGCGTGACGTTCCGCCAATGCTTCACGACCAATCCGACCTGCTCGGCGAGCCGCGCGGCGCTGCTCACGGGCATGTGCCCCCACAGCAACGGCATGCTCGGCCTCGCCCACCGCGGCTGGTCGCTCTACGACTATCGCCAGCACATCGTCCACACCCTCCGCGAGGCGGCGGGCTACCACACGGCGCTCTGCGGCGTGCAGCACGTGGCCCGCGACGCCAAGGCCATCGGCTACGACGAGATTGTCATGACCGGTGGCCCCGTCGCCAAAGTCGCCCCGCCCGCCGTCGAGTGGATCAGGGGCGCGCCGAAGCAGCCCTTCTTCCTCTCCGTCGGATTCAGCGACACCCATCGCGAGTATGCCGAGCCAGGCCCGCAGGAAGACCCCCGCTGGTGCAGGCCCCCCGACCCCATCCCCGACACGCCCGCCACGCGCCGCGACATGGCCGCCTACAAGGCGTCCGCCCGCGAGCTCGACCGCGGCATGGGCCTCGTCCTCGACGCCATCGACGACGCAGGCCTCGCCGAGGACACCCTGGTCATCTGCACCACCGACCACGGCATCGCCTTCCCGTACATGAAGTGCAACCTCACCGTCGGCGGCTGCGGCGTCATGCTCATCATCCGTGGGCCGGGTGGCTTTGCCGGCGGGATCGTGAACGACGCGCTGATCTCCCAGATCGACCTCTTCCCGACCCTCTGCGACCTGCTGGGCATCGAGCCACCCGCCTGGCTCCAGGGCAAGTCCATGATGCCGCTCATTCGCGGCGAGGCCGAGGAGATCAACGACCAGGTCTACACCGAGGTGACCTACCACGCCGCCTACGAGCCCATGCGATCGGTCCGCACCCACCGCTTCAACTACATCCGCCGCTTCGGCGAACGCGCCGCCAAGGCCATCCTCCCCAACTGCGACGACAGCATCACCAAGACCCTGTGGCTCGAGCACGGCTGGCGCGAGCGCCCCGTCGCCGCCGAGCAGTTCTACGACCTGGTCTACGACCCCCACGAGACCCACAACCTCGCCGCCGACCCCGCCTACACCGACGCCCTGGAGGACATGCGCGCCCGCCTCGACCGCTGGATGCACGACACCGACGACCCGCTCCTCCACGGCGATGTCCCCGCACCCGCAGGCGCCAGAGTCAACGACCCCGACGGCCTCTCCCCCCGCGAGCCCGTCATCGACGCCTGATGC
>CAZDNN010000674.1:0-3402 GCA_964506385.1 uncultured Planctomycetota bacterium | reverse complement strand
ACCCAAGAGGAAAACTCGGGCTGGGCACACTAGAGAGCAAAGCCAACTCCGTTGGTTTTGCTCGTCTCTTCCAAATGGCCGCGGGGCACCCCTTGCCCACGAGGAGCAAGGCTTACGGGATCGATCCGCCTTCGCGAGGCGACGTAGCCGCTACGGCGGAGTCGGCCCGCGAAGCCGCTCGATCCCATAAGGTGTGCCCAGCCCGAGTTTTCCTCGGCCCGCCGTGCGCGCAAGGTGCGCTCATGGTGCGCTGGAAGGCTTCAGAGTCGTCCGCTGCGGAGGATGCCCCAGACGGTCCAGAGGCCGAGGATGCCGGCGAAGACGTAGCCGAGGACGCCGAGGAGGGAGACCTCGCCGTAGAGGTAGGGCGCGATCCTGCCGGACAGAAGGACCGAGGAGCCGACGACGAGCGAGGCGAGGATGAGGCCGACGGTGAGCCGGTTGGCGGCACGGTCGAGCTCTCGGGCGAACTCCTCGTAGCCGGTGTGGCGCATGGTGAACTCGAGCCGGCCGTTCTCTGCGCGCCGCAGTATCCGGAGGAATGAGCGGGGGAGGGCCTGGAGCAGGGTCGCGATGCTCCACAGGCTGAGTCCCACGCTCTTGGCTATCTGGGAGGGGGAGAGGCGGCGCCGCAGCATCGCCTGGGCCCGCGGGCGCAGGAGGGCCGCCGCGTCGAAATCGGGTTCGAGCACCCGCGCGATGCTGATCACCTGCACGAGCGACTTGGCCAGCAGGACGAAGTCCTGCGGCAGGAAGACCCGCGCCTCCCTCGCCAGCGCGGTGACGTCGCCAAAGACGCGCCGCGGGTCGATCCGCTTGAGCGGCATCCCGTAGTACTTGTCCAGCAGCTCCATGACCCCGAGCTTGAAGGCGGCCTCGTTGGCCTCGTCGCTCATGAGACCGAGGGAGAAGCAGATCTCCGCCACCACCTCCACGTCGCGGTTGGCCACCGCCACGAGCAGGGCGCCCAGGCGGTCCTGAAAGCTGGGCGTGAGGCGGCCCACCATCCCGAAGTCGATGATCCCGACCGTACCGTCCGCCTCGACGAACAGGTTGCCCGGGTGGGGGTCGCCGTGGAAGGTGCCGAACTCGAAGTATTGCTCGAGGAACACGTCCACGAGCCGCCGGGCTAGCTCGGGGCGGTCCACCCCCATCGCATCCAGCCGAGCCACGTCGGTGATCCGCGCGCCGCCCAGCCGCTGGAGGGTCAGGACCCGCGAGGACGTGCGGTCCCAGTAGACCCTGGGGCAGCGAATGCCGTCCACGGGCAGCAGGTCGCGGTGGAAGCGGGCGGTGTTGGAGGCCTCGGTGACGAAATCGAGCTCGCGTCGGATCGTGCGCTCGACCTCGTCGAGCACCTTGGTGGGCTGGAGCATGGCGAGCTCGGGGACGTGGCGCTCGGCGTAGTCGGCCAGGGGCCGCAGCAGCGACAGGTCTGTGAGCACGAGGGCCTCGACGCCGGGCCGCTGCACCTTGACGACGACCTTCGTGCCGTCGGCCAGGGTGGCGTAGTGCACCTGGGCGAGGGAGCCGCAGGCGACGGGCTTGTCCTCGAACGTGGCGAAGAGCTCCTCGAGCGGCGCCCCGAGCTCCTCCTCGATGATGGCGCGGGCCTCCTCGGAGGGGAAGGGGGCGACCTGGTCCTGGAGCCGCTCGAACTCGCGGATGAACTCCTCTGGCACGAGGTCGGGACGCGATGAGAGGAACTGGCCGAGGCGGACGAACGTCGGCCCGAGCGCCTCCATGGCCAGGGTGAGGCGGCGCGCGAGCCCAGCACGGTCGTAGGCATCGGCCCTGCTGCCGGGCAGGAACTGCTTGCGGGCGGGCAGATAGTGGTGGAGGTTGAGGCGATCGACCAGGTACGTGAGGCCGTGGCGGACGAGCACCGCGGCGATCTCCGTCAGGCGCTGGACCTTGCGGGGACCGCGGCCGATCTCCAGGATGCTCACGGAGGCGTCCTCCCGGAGGCGCTCAGGCTGGCCGTCCACGACCACCGTTCCCGTGATGCGCTACGGGAGCGGGAGTGGATGAGTGGATGGGTGGATGAATGGATGGGTGTAAGAGAGAGGAGGAGATCAGCCGCCGCACGGGTGTTCCTCAGTCTTCCACTCATCCAGTCATCCACCCATCCGGCCATCCACCCATCCAGTCACTTCTTCCTGATCCTCGGCTTGAGGCCGATGGCGAGCACCGCCTTGCGCCATTCGTCGGCCTCGGCGCTCGTCCCGCCTTTGCAGACCAGCACCACGGTGCGGGCCACCTGCTTCTCGGCCTCCTCGGGCGGCACCCCCCCGCGCTCGACGAGCAGCTCGGCCAGGCGCTTCTGTTTCGCCTCGGGGACCCGGGCCACCGACACGTCGTAGCGGGGGCCTGCCGGCTCGTCCTTGGGCTTGGCCGGAGCCGGCTGCGCGGGCCGCGCCTGAGGGGCTCCCGGCTGCGTCGGCTTGGGCGCGGGCGCCGGCTGCGGCGCGGGCGCTGGCTGGGGCTCGGAGGGGAGCGGCTTGGCGGGCAGGGCCTCGGCCTCTGGCAGCTCCTCGGCCTCGGGGAGCTCGGCCTCGGCGACGAGGAGCTCCTCGGCCTCGACGGGTTCGAGGGCCTCGGCCTCAATGCTCGCGGCGTCGTCAGCAAGGGGTTCCGCCTCCAGCGGCTCTGCCTCGAGGATATCCGCGTCCGCGACGACCGGCTCAGCCATAGGCGGGGGCGCGGGCGCCGGCTGCGGCTGGGGGCTGGGTGGCGGCGCCGTGGCAGGCGGCGGCACGGCCTGCGCGGGCTGCGGGGCGGCCTGCGCGGCGGGCGCCTGGGCCGGCGGCGCCGCGGGTGCAGGCTGCCAGCGCTGGACGATGAAGCGCTCGCCGCAGGCGGGGCAGACGAACACGTTGCCGGGGCGCCGCGTGCACGGCGGCGGAGCGGGCCAGGGGATGCGCTTGGCCTGGCCGACCGGCTCGGCCGTGAGGGTCATCTGGGCGCCCATCTTGAGGAGGCGCGCCAGGTAGCTCCGCACGTGGGTCGCCTGGACACGCGACAGCGCGTCGAGCAGGATCACCGGCTGGCCCTGCGCCACGCTCTGCACCACGTCGCTGGCGATCTTCTGGTCGAGCTGGAGGATGTCCGCCAGCTCCGCCACGATCGCTGTCTGGTTGGCCGGGTTGATGCTCGTCAGCACCAGCTTGAAATCGCCTTGCGGCGCACCCGCAGCCATGGGGATCTCCTCTTGCCGCTTTGCAGGAGCCACTCCACGCCATCGGACGCCCGAATGCTAGCAGAAAGCGCAGGCCGAGTCAAGGCGCCGGCAGGCCTCGTGTGGCACCCGCGAGGGACGGATCGCGCATGTGGGCGAGTTTGACTCGCCACCCGCCGGCGGTATAATGCCCGCCGTTTCGGCGACCATCCACCCGAGGAGCG
>CAZDNN010000673.1:0-3430 GCA_964506385.1 uncultured Planctomycetota bacterium | reverse complement strand
GCGGAAGCCTCCGGGAGGGCCTGCGCCGTGGGTCCTGGCTGGACGGGAAGGGCACTGAATGCTAAACGCGTACGAGCCATATGGCTCCGGGATAACCCTCCCCGCCTGCGGGCTTCCCCACGAGCTCCGGGGTGTCTTGGGTTTCGGTCCGGCGCGCCACAGGTGGCTGGCACCATGCCGGCGGTCGCGAATACGGCCCTACACCGATCGTGACGGGCTGATGGCTGACCGAGAAGCGTATCGGGCCATCTGGCCCGCGTCCCCCACCTCGCTACGTCGCGGCGTCGGCAGGCCCTCGTGAAGCCACAGGATGCGTCGGGGCCCGACGAATCCGGAAGCTCGCACGCTGTTCGCGACCAGCGAGTCGAGTCTCGCCTCAGGCAAGGGCACACCCGCGGCCCTCCGCAGGTGTATCCGAGTGGATGCGTCGAGGACGGGCCGCACGGGGGACACCGCCTGAAGCGAAGGACTGCCGCAGGCCGCGAAGGCTGGTGAGGAACGCCGGCTAGCCTTCGGGCTTGCGGATGCGGTCCATCAGCACCTGCCACTCGTCGTCGGTGAGGGTGGCTGGCAGCTCGACGCGGCGGCCGAGGAGCATGCTCTTGTAGGCGCCGAACAAGGCACGGACGACCGCGGAGGCCGTCTCGAAGCGGTTGAGGTGCTCGGGGCCGCCGTTGAGCCACTCGGCCACGGCTCGCGTGAAGTCGCGCTGGCCGGCGAACTGCTGGTGGTCCCAACTGCTCTCGCCGTGCACGGGCTCGGCCATCCCCTCGCTCTGGTACCAGTAGCCCTTGTTCTGGGTGAGGTAGAGGCGGCCCTGGGTGCCGAGGAAGTCGAAGTGGAGGTGCATCCAGAAGCTCTCCTCCCCTGGCGTGCCGAGGGCGTCGGTGTCGCAGTCGAAGAGCACGCGCAGGCCGCCTGGGAACCAGTACTGGGCCATTGCGTGCTCGGGGGCGCGGTGGGAGGCGAAGTAGCCCTCCTCGTGGTAGTCGCAGCCCGACGCCCACACGGCCTCGGGCTGCGCCTCGCCGAGGAAGAGCATCAGCAGGTCCATCGTGTGGGGGCCCATGCCCATCCAGTTGCCCTTGGTGGAGGCGCGGGCGAAGTAGACGTGGCCGAGCTTCTCGCGGACGATGGCGGCGATGGTGCCGTCGCGGAACTGGGGGAAGTACCGCCGCTGGCAGTTTACGATGATCTCGCAGTCGTAGCTCTCGCGGACCCGCGTAAGGCCCTCGAGGTCGGAGGGCACGACGGCCATGGGCTTCTCGACGATGATGCCCCGCACCCCCGCCTTCGCCGCCGTCTCGACCTCCCACACACGGCGCGACGGTTGCGTGACGACGTGCAGGACGTCAGGCTTCTCGGCCTCGAGCATCGCCTCGTAGTCGTCGTATGCCTTGGGCACGCCGAATCGCCGCTGAAAGTCCAGCCGCCGTTCCTCGACGAGGTCGCACACGGCGACCATCTCCATCTCGTCGATCTCGCGATAGACCTCGATGTGCTCGACGGCCCGCGGGCCGCAGCCGAGCAGGCAGGAGCGGTGCTTCGCCATGGTGAGCCCTTTCTGCGCGGAAACGGGTGAGTCGTTGCGGACGCGGAATCCCGATTTGCGATTGGGCATTTGCGACTTGCGCTTGCGCACGCCACGAGGCGCGCCTTTCTTCCTCTGTCAATCGGCAATCGGCAATTGGCAATCGGCAATGCCTAGGTGGGCAGGTTGGCGGCGCGGGCGAACTGCTCGAGGAGCTCGGTCTGTCGGGCGTTGAGGCCCTTGGGGGTGACGATCCGCACGGAGACGTAGTGGTCGCCGTAGCCGCCGCCGGGGGTCGGGGCGCCTTTGCCCTTGAGGCGGAGTTTCTGGCCGCTGGCGGTGCCGGGCGGCACGCGGAGCTGGACGGGGCCGCTGATTGTCGGGACGGTGACGGTGGTGCCGAGTGTGGCCTGGACGATGTTGAGTTCGAGCTCGGCGTGGATGTCGTGCCCCTCGCGCTTGAAGTCGCGGTGGGCCTTGATCTGGACCGTGAGATAGAGGTCGCCGGGCTTCCCGCCGTGGAAGCCGGGCCGGCCCTCGCCCGTGAGGCGGATCTTCGCCCCCTCCTTCACCCCCCTGGGGATCTTCACTGCCACCTTGCGAGGCCGGACGACCGCCCCGCTGCCCTTGCACACCCCGCACGGGGCCTCGATGATCTGCCCGCGGCCAAGGCACTGGGGACACGGCCGCGAGACGCTGAACATGCCTTGCGCCGTCTGCACCATCCCCGTCCCCTCGCACATTGGGCACGGCCTGCTGGCCGTCCCGGGCCGGGCTCCGGAGCCGCCGCAGGTCCCGCACGGCTCGGGGTGCTGAACGCGGATGGTCACGGTGCCGCCCTGGACCGCGGTCTCGAAGGGAATGTCGATCTTCTGGTGCACGTCCTCCCCGCGCAGGGGCCGTGCGGGGCCGCCGCGCGGGCGCACGCGCTGGCCGAAGAGGCCGGAGAAGATGTCCCCGAGGTCCCCGAAGGCTTCCGTCCAGCCCGACGGGCGGGCGCCGCCCCCACCGGCCTGCTGGCCGGCCTGGCGGAAGAACTCACTGAAGTCGCCGGCCGGGGCGCCGCGGGCCTGCGCCTCGCGGAGCTGGTCGTAGCGCCTGCGCTTGTCGGGGTCGCTGAGCACCTCGTGGGCGGCCGAGATTTGCTTGAAACGCTGCTCGGCCTCCTTGTCGCCGGGGTTGCGGTCGGGGTGGTACTTCTTGGCGAGGCGGCGGAAGGCCTTGTTGATCTGGTCCTGGCTCGCCTTCTTGCTGACGCCCAGCACCCCGTAGTAGTCCACGTCGGCCATGCGCGATTCCGCTCCAGGGTTGCCTTTTCCTGCAATTATAGCCGGCGTTGGGAACGTTGCAAGACGGCCGCCGGGCCTACGTGCCGATGGCGGTGACGAGGCAGCGGCGGCGGCGGGGGCCGTCGAACTCGCAGAAGTAGATGGCCTGCCAGGTGCCTAGCGCAAGCCGACCACCCGAGACGGGCACCGTGGCCGAGCAGTTGACGACGGTGGACTTGACGTGGGAGTCGGAGTTGCCCTCGGCGTGGCGGTAGTCGCCGCGGTCGGGCACCAGGCCGCTGAGGGCCACCTGCACGTCGCGGCTGACGTCGGGATCGGCGTTCTCGTTGATCGTCACCCCTGCCGTCGTGTGGGGCACGAACACGTGGCACAGGCCCTCGCGCACCCCCTCGTTGAGCACGGCTCTCTCGACCTCACGGGTGATGTCGATGAACTGGCAGCGCTGGGCGGTCGGGACGGCGATCTCCTGCATCGGTGGTCTCCCGGTGGCCGGTGTGGAGTGCGAGGCAGCACCGCGGCGCTCACGCATCACGCATCACGCATCACGTATCACGCATCACGCATCACGCATCACGCATCACGTATCACGCTTTCCCTGGTTCCTGGTAGG
>CAZDNN010000672.1:0-3432 GCA_964506385.1 uncultured Planctomycetota bacterium | reverse complement strand
GTGAAAGCCCAGGGCGAAGCCCTGGGAAAAGCAGCGTCCACCCACACAAGCCCTGTAAGGGCGTACTAACCTACGGCATTGGAGGGGTGGTTAGTACGCCCTTTCAGGGCTGAGGAAGGTCCGCATCCGTTACCCAGGGCTTCGCCCTGGGCTATCATAGTACGCCCCTGACGGGGCTCAAGACGCACTTCGCAGAAACGGTGCCGTTGCGGCCCAGTCAGTCCGTGCAGGTCCCGCCCCGCCCCCGGTGGGGGAGAGTGAGACAGCCTGCCTGGGGGGCGGCAGGCGGGCGGCTTCCGCCCAGCCAGCCTGGGGGAGGGGCCGCGGGGTCCCCAGGCTGGCTGTCGGGAGCGGAAGCAGAGCAGACGGCGGATGTCACGAGCACGAGAAGAGGAAGACATCAAACCCGCGCCGAGGGCACGGCGCGGTGGGCTTCCTCGACCTGGAAGTACTCGCGGAGGCCGAAGCCGAACATCTGGGCGATGAGGTTGGTGGGGAACATCTCGACGAGGTTGTTGTTCTCGCGGACGTTGCCGTTGTAGAAGCGGCGGGCCGCCTGGATGCGGTCCTCGGTGTTCACCAGCTCGGTCTGAAGCTGGAGGAAGTTGGCGCTGGCCTTCAGGTCGGGATATGCCTCGATGCGGACGTAGAGGTCGTTGAGGGCCCTGACCAGCTTGTTCTCGCTCGCGGCCTGCTCCTCGGGCGAGCCCTCGTTGCGCAGGCACTCCTCGCGCAGGCGGGTGACCTGCTCGAGGACATCGCGCTCGTGTGCGGCGTAGCCCTTCACGCACTGGACGAGATTCGGGATCAGGTCGTACCGCCGCTTCAGCTCGGTATCGATATTATGCCAGGCCTCAATGCAGTGGT
The DNA here is from genome assembly GCA_964506385.1 of uncultured Planctomycetota bacterium. Lineage (GTDB taxonomy): Bacteria > Planctomycetota > PUPC01 > DSUN01 > DSUN01 > CAZDNN01. Next base: position 2,565 of record CAZDNN010000672.1, on the reverse strand, counting down.
TCCGCACCGACACCAGCCGGTTGTACAGCAGCGCCAGGTAGATCGCCGGCACCAGCAGCGCCAGCCCCACGCACAGCAGCCCAGCCATCATCGCGGTTCCCCGGATAAGCTGTCGAGCAAGTAAGCTGGCAACAGCTTACGGATTCTGCCCCGCAGATTCAACCGCGCGCCGTCCTCCCTCTTGCTGCTCGAAGAGATAGCCGGGCAGCAGCTTGCGGATGGTGATGAGGCGCTTGAGCCAGTAGGGGATCGCCTCGACGCGGTGCCGCTCGGGCGGATGGGCGTCGAGGCAGAGAGCGATGCAGTCATCGGCGAACTCGACGATCATATCGCGGTGGCGGAGCAGGTACGTCATCATGCGCGGATGGCACACGTCGAAGGCAAACTTGCGGTCGGGCGAGCGGACGCAGAAGGCTTCGGAGAACTCCACGCTCTCGAAGTCGATGTCCTCGTAGCCCAACGCCTGCGCGAGCTTCGAGGCCGCGGTCTCGGGGTAGATGCGCAGCCTCGGAAAGCGCTGCTCCTGCTCCAGCACGAACACCGTGAAAGCCGGGGCCTCCCGACGGCTCTTGTAGCACAGGATCTGACGCCCGAGGGGGTAGAAGTCGAAGGCGCAGAGACGGTGGCCCCGGTATGTCCCTACGAGGACATTCGTCGCCACGGCATGCGGATCGTCGCCGAGCACGGACAGGGAGTCGTACCGAGCCGCCACAGAGGGGTCGCTCAGGGCATACCGCATCCCCAGCCGTCTCGCGAGCTGCGCCAGCGCCCGGCGGCGCGCCCGTTCCGGGAGCCACTGCGTGAGTCCCACTACGAAAGCCGCGCCACCGACCACCAGCACAATGATCAGGAACGCGAGAAGGTCGGGGTGCATCGCACAACACCAAGACAACGGCCCGCTTCCGTCAAAGCGCATCAGTCGCGGAACAGGTACTCCGGGAACAGGTCGCGGATCTCGACGAGCTGCGCGAGGCGGCCGGGGATCTCCTCGACCTGGAGACGGCGGTTGAAGCTCATCGCCAGGCACGGGCCCTCGATCTCCAGCGAGAGACCCCTGTCCTGGAGCAGATACTCCATCATCCGCGCGTGGCAGACGTCGTAGGCGAACTTCTTGTCGGTCGAACGGACGCAGAAGGCGCGGGAGAACTCGACGCTCTCGAAATCAATGTCGTCGAAGCCGATCATCTGGCCGAGCTTCGAGAAGAAGCCCTCGGGGTAGATCCGCAGCTCGGGGAACGCCTTGGGGAGCTGGAGGATGAAGAAGCTGAAGTAGTGGTGGTGGGTCTGGCGGCGGCCCTTCGAGTCGGTCGAGTGCGTTTCGTAGTGGTAGTCGAAGACCTGGACGTAGTGCCCCTCGTAGTCGCCCTCCAGGATGTTGAAGGCATAGCGGTTCGACCCCTGGCGCAGCTTGTCGAGGAAGCGGTATTGCCCGGAGATCCTGTCGTCGCGCTGGGTATAGCGGAAGCCGAGCTGCGCGGCGAGTGCCTGGAAGGCCTCCCGCCGCTTCTTCTCCCGCAGATAGCCCCAGATCGCCAGGGCAATGATCAAGCCGATGCCAAGGAAAATGAAAAGGACGACGACGCCTGGCATGGGGCCTCCTTCCGCACGCAGCCAATGATATCACGCGCCCCGATTGTCCCCGGAACGCCTCCGGCGCGCAACCGCACAGGCGGCCAGGTTCCGCCCGCTACGTCCGGCTCAGGGCATCGCGCAGGGGCGCATCGCCTTCCCTGGCTCCGTCTCCTCGACGGCCTGTGCGGCCCCTTCCTTGCCCTTCGGCAGTCGCCGTCGCCCATCGGGCCCCTGGCTCTGGATCGCCAGCCGCCGCGCCTGTGCAGGGGCGATCTTCGTCCCGTGGGACCTCTCTCCGAATCCCCGTCAGCCCCGTCAGGGGCGGCCGGACCGTAGCCCAGAGCGACCACCGGGAGCCCTGGGCGACCAGGAACACAAGTCCAGAGCCCCGAAGGGGCGATTCATACCCGCCCACGCAGGGCCTGTGTGGACATCCGCTTGCAGACCATGCCTTGTACGTCACCCTCAGCTTCCTCAGCACCGGCCCGAGCTTGCTCTTCGGGACATTGCCCGCCTTCCCCAGCTCGCCGCCTCCCTCCGCTCCGCCTTGGTGAGCGTGCGGCGTCAATGCCGTCGCCCAATCTCCGGTCACGCCAGCGCCTCCCGCTAGAGCGAGTACTTCCGCAGCAGGTCCTGGAGCCGCCTCCCGTCGTCGGGGTAGGTCGCGATCCCGACGCTGAACGCCAGCCGCACCGTCGCCGTCGTCCCGTCAGCCGCGAGCGCGTGCTCGCGGGCGAAGCTCTCCCGCGCTCGCTCGAGCGCCAGGAAGGCCGGCTCCTTCTCCATCCGCGGCAGCAGCACGAGGAACTCGTCGCCGCCGTAGCGGTAGACCGACCCCGACCCTGCCACAGCGCGGGCCAGATGCCTGGCCATCGCCCTCAGGGCCTCGTCGCCCGCCGCCCGCCCGTGCTCGGCCATGGCCCCACTCCTTTCCCCTGCCTCGCATACCTTTCGATGCCGCAGCCACAAGCATCCATCTGATAATGACTTAAG
>CAZDNN010000671.1:0-3438 GCA_964506385.1 uncultured Planctomycetota bacterium | reverse complement strand
CGGGGTCGGCGGGGTCCACCCAGTGGTCGTGGATGCCCTCGACGACTTCCTGGCGATAGACTTCGAGCTCGGCGGGGCCGCCGGGGAAGTTCTTGTGGATGCGCGGCTCGGCGAAGGGGTCGGGGACGGTGATGACCATCGTGCAGTCGCGGCTGGGCGGGTCGATGGGCCTGCCCTGGGCGTCGATGCGGTCGTACTCGGTGCGGATGGCGACGCCGTTCTCCCAGAGGGCGACGATGGCCTGCTCCCAGGCGTGGGGCAGATTGTCGCCGATGACGTGGATGACGGGCAGGCGGCCTGGCTTCGTGGGCGGCAAGGGGCTACTCCTCAGCGCTGGGTCCAGAACACACGGTCTCCGACCTGCGGGTCCCTGCGGGCGCTCAGCGGCTCGACCCGCCCTGCGCCGGCCTCAGGCGGCGCCGCGACGATGGCGAGGCGGCACACGAAGCCGTCGGCGCAACTCACCTGCACGGTCATCCCGCGCTTGAGCCCGTGGCGGCCCGTGAGGCTCAGGGCAACGAGCTTCGTGGCCTTGTCCGCGGCGATCACCCTGCCGAAGAGCTGCTTCATCGGCCTCAGGCCCAGCGCCTTCCCGCGGTTCGCCTTCCACCAGGCCTTCCATCGGGCAAGCTGCGCCGCACGCTCCTCGGGCGGTGCGGCGGGGTGGTAGTCCATGGGCTCGCCTACGAAGGCCAGGAGGCCACCGGCCGCCTCCCTGCGGGCGTCCTCATCCGGGGAGTCGAGCAGCATGGCCAGGACGTCGAGCGCGCTGGCCTCGCCGAGGCGGTAGAGCAGGACGGCGGCCTGCGCGCGCACGGGGTCTTTGCCCTGCATGACCAGCTTCTTGAGTTCGGGGATCGCCGGCTTCCCGATCTCGAGGATCGGCATCCAGTCGCCGTAGCTGGCGTTCCTGGTGCTCAGCTTAGCGACGGCTTCGGCCGGCGTCGTCTCGTCCGCCAGGGCGATCGCGGCGGCGGCCAGGAGACAGACGGCGAGTGCAGCGTGCTTCATGATTCGGGTCCTCACGAGCTCTCTCCAGAGGTCTCGGCGAACACGATTGTCCCTACGGCCTGCTCGACGGTGTCGCGGCCCACCTGGTGGCGTCCCTTCCGGAATGCCTCGAGGAGCGCGGCGTCGGCGATCGCGTTGATCAGCGTGGGCACGCCACCGGAGTGCTCGGCGATGCGCTCGACGGCACGCCGCGTGAACGGCAGCTCGCGGCGTCCCGACGCGTGGACGATGCGGTGCGCGAGGTAGCCGGCCACTTCGGCTGCGTCGAGGGGCGCGAGGTAGCACGAGGTGCCCAGATGATAGGCCAGCGGCGGCTCGGCCACGAGCTCGCGCAAGCTGTCGTCGCCAGCCAGCAGCAGACGCACCACGCCCCGCGCGGCCTCGCCGTCGAGCAACTCCGCCAGCCCACGCAGATCCGCCTCAGCGCAGCCGTGGGCGTCGTCGAGCAGGAGTGCCACGAGTCCTCGCGAGCTGTAGAGATGCTCCATCGCGCCCTGCCACCGGCGAACGGGGTCGCCGTCCTCGGCGGCGCCGACCGGGTAGAGCCGCGCCAGTGCGCCGAGCGCCGCGCCGACGACTGCGGCCAGCGACAGGTCATCGACGAGCGGCCGGACGACGACCGCGGCGGGCCGCCGGTACGCCAGCCGCCGCGCCAGGCACTCGACCACAAGGGTCTTCCCCGAGCCCATGTCGCCGAACAGCACGGCCACGGGCGGCCCGCTCTTGAGCCAGCCAACCAGGGTGTCCAGCGCGTCCCAGTGCGCCTGGCTGTCGAAGAAGCAGTCGGGATCCGGCGTGAGGCCGAACGGCGGGTGCCCGAAGCCGAAAAACTCGTTGTAGTCGTCCTGCCCGGCGGCCAGCAGCCGCTCGGGCGATGGTGCCGAGAGGGCCGGCTGGGGCAGTGCGGCCACCTCGCAGGCCTTCGTGTCCTCGGCCGCGGCGTCTGCCGGCTCGGGTGCCGGCGGCGCCTCCTGGGCAGCCTCCTCGACGGGCTCATCGGGCGCCGCCTCTGCCGTCTCCTCGGCGGCGATGGCCTCGGCAGCGGGCGTCTCCGGCTCGTCGGCCAGCATCCTGTCGAGGTCGGCCTCGGTCAGCACCTCCTGCTCCGGCCCGTGGGCCGCCGCCTCCCGGGCGACGGCCTCCTCCGGCACCCTGTCGGCCTCCGCGGTGGCAAAGAGGATGGTCTCGACGAGAGGGGGCTCGGGCTCAACGGTCTCGCCAGGGCTCACCGGCTCGGCCGCGGCCGCGCGCGTTCGCGCTGGCGCGGGAGCGATCTCGACCTCCGGCTCGGGCGGCGGCGGCTCCTCGACCTTCAGCCGACGGAGCCTGAGCCGCACGTCGCCGACGACCAGCGCGTCGCCTGGGAGCAGATGCTTGCGGTGGATCGCGCGCCGGCTGACGTACGTGCCGTTCCTGCTGTGCAGGTCGATGACGAAGGGCATGCGGCCATCGTCCGCCGGGTCGAGGCACAGCACGCAGTGGCAGGCGGAGACGCTCGTGTCCCGCACCGTGATATGGCAGGCGCGACCTCGGCCTATGACGGTGGCCGACCCTGGCAGGAGGGGCCACGCCTCCGCCCGCCAGCCGCGCCGGACGAGCTCGAAGCGCGCCGGCCGGTCGGCAGCGGGGAGCTTCGGCGGCACCGCGTACTGGCCGGCGGGGGTCTCGATGACCTCCAGCTCGAACGGCCCCAGGCGGATCACGTCGCCGAGGCCGATGGCCGCCTTGTGGGCCGGCCGGCCGTTGACACGGGTGCCGTGCCGGCTCCGCGCGTCGAGCAGCACGTAGCCCAACTGCGAGCGCCGCGGGCGCACGACGCAATGGGTCGCCGAGACCGTCCGGTCCGCCAGCACCACATGGTTCGCAGCGGTCCGGCCGATCAGGGTGACTTGGCTGGTCGGCAGAGGGAACACCTCTCCGCTGACGGGCCCTCTGCGCACGTAGAGGCTGAGTTGCATGAGCTCGATCCGGGGGTGTCAGGCACCGTTCGGCCGCTTCGCCATGATTGTAGCGGGGCGGCGCCATGGCGTCAAGACCGCTTCGGGGGGCGGCCCGGCTGGCCCACGCCCCCGCTGACGCCGCAAGGGCGGGGAGCGTCAGAAGATCGTCTGCTTGACGGCAGAGGAAATGAGCTTGAGGGCCACCGTGGTCATGCCGATGAGGCCGACGCCGCAGCCGTAGCCAGCCATCAGGATGGGGGCGTACGACCGCCACTTGAGGTGGCCGAAGCGCTTGCGGAAGTAGTAGCGGCCGAGCATGGCGCCGAGGAACTGGGGGAAGGCCATGAAGGCGTTCTGGCCGATGCCGACGAGGAAGCCGTAGAAGACGAGCGAGGGGATGCCCAGGAGGTGGAAGACGGCCAGCAGCAGCGAGCCGACGGCGAAGCCCACGCCGATGTACTCCACGTGGAGGATTCTCTGGAGGTTT
>CAZDNN010000670.1:0-3445 GCA_964506385.1 uncultured Planctomycetota bacterium | reverse complement strand
CCGGCGAGCACATCACCTCCACCCGCATCATCACCGGTGGCCGGAGCCTCTACCCCTCCGTCGGCCTCAGCTTCTCGCCCAGGGGCGAGCAGATCTTCGCCAGCGTCACCGGCGAGAACATCGGCAAGCAGATGGCCATCATCCTCAACACCCGCCGCGATGCCAACGACAACATCATTGCCAAGGGCACCTGCTACTCCGCGCCCGTCATCAAGACCAAGATCTTCGGCGACGCCGAGATCACCGGCGACTTCTCCATGGACACCGCTAAGGCGCTCCGCACCGTGCTCATGGCCGGCAGCCTCCCCGCGCCGCTCGAGCTCGAAAGCGAGAACACCGTCGGCGCGTCCCTCGGCCCCGCCCTGATCGCCAAGGGCGTGAGGGCCATCGCCATCGGCTTCGCCGCAGTCGTCGTCTTCATGCTCCTCTACTACCGCTTCGCCGGCATCATCGCTGACTTCGCCCTCGTGCTCAACCTCCTGATCGTCGTGTCCATCATGATCCTCTTCGACGCCACGCTCACCCTCCCCGGCATCGCCGGCCTGCTCCTGACGGTGGGCATGAGCGTGGACGCCAATGTGCTGATCTTCGAGCGCATCCGCGAGGAGATGGGCACCACGGGCGACAAGCCCCTGCGACTGGCCATCCGCGACGGCTACGGCAGGGCCTTCTGGACGATCTTCGACGCCAATCTCACCACCCTGCTCACCGCCGTCATCCTCTACTGGCGCGGCACAGGCGCCATCAAGGGCTTCGCCATAGTCCTCACCATCGGCATCCTCACCTCCATGTTCACCGCCCTCGTCGTCACCCGCGTCATCTTTGACATCCTCACCTGGCGGCGCTGGCTCACCAGGCTCCCCATGGCCCAGCTCATCAAGCGGCCCAGCATCAGCTTCATGCGCCTCCGCAACCGCTTCCTCATCGCCTCCGCCAGCCTCGTCGTCCTCGGCCTCGCCGTGTTCGCCTACCGCGGCGACGACAACTGGGATATCGACTTCCGCGGCGGCCAGCTCATCCACGTCGTCTTCCAGGAGCCGCAGGACGCCGATGCCATCGCCCACGAGCTCGCCTCCAGCCGCGCCGAGTTCAGCGACTGCGAGGTCCAGCCCATCGCCGCATCCGCCGAGGCCGGGGTGGCGGCGCTGCCCGGGCGCAGGTCCCGCGAGTTCGTCATCCGCTTCCCCGCACTCTCGGAAGCGACCATCAAGAACATCCGCGTCAGCCCCATCGCCGGGCCAGGGACGGTGGACCTCGCGGTCACGCTCCACACCCCCATGCGCCTCGCCGACCTCGAAGCCGCGCTCAAGCTGGCCAAGATCTACGGGTATCTGCCTAAGCCGGCCGGCGAGGCCGACGCCGACGGCAAGCACGCCACGTTCGCCATCAAGGCCCCGCTCATCGACGCCGACGCGGCCCGCGCCGAGCTCGAAAAAGCCCTCGCCACCTACAAGCCAGAGGGCCAGCAGACCGCCTTCGCCGCCTTCGAGGCCGCCACCCCCAGCATCAACTACCGCACCAGTTGCGAGGTCGAGATCGACCGACCCGTCCCTCTCGCGGAGATCGAGCGGGAACTCAAAGCCGGCGGCGACCACTGGCGCGTCGAGCCCAAGGGCGCCGAGGGCGAGCCCGGGACCTACAAGCAGTTCGTCATTCGCTCCAGCCTCGACAGCGGCCCGGCACTCCGCGAGCGAGTCGGCCGCGTCTTCGCCTCGCAGACCTACGAGGCCGTCATCCGCAAGCAGTTCGGTGACCGTCTCGCCCCCGACGGCGTGCAGATCAAGCAGGGCGGGGAGGGCAAGGCCACCGTCGTCATCCGCACCACCGAGCCCCTCAAAGCCGCGACGCTCACCGAGAAGCTCGCGAGCTGGGACATCGAGGCCGCGCTCGTCGGCGACCCGCCCCCCGAAGCCAAGATCTTCGAGCTGAGTGTCGCCGCCGACAAGGCCGAGGAGCTTGCACGCCGCATCCGCGCCGACATCGAGACCTTCGCCCTGTCGGCCGGCATCCCGCGGGTCGCCAAGGTCGGCCCAGCGGTCGCCAAGGAGATGCTCATCTGGGCCGCCGTCGCCATCGCCGCCGCCAGCGTCCTCATCATCGCCTACGTCTGGCTGCGCTTCGAGCGCTTCAAGTACGGCGTCGCCGCCGTCGCAGCCCTGCTCCACGACGTCTTCATCACCGTCGGCGTCCTCGCCCTCCTGGGCGTCAAGATCAACCTCCCCATCGTCGCCGCACTCCTCACCATCATCGGATACTCCATCAACGACACCATCGTCGTCTTCGACCGCATCCGCGAGAACCTCCGCCGCCAGCGCAAGCGCGACGTGGACGCCTCTACCATCGACGCCAGCGTCAACCAGGTCCTCAGCCGTACAGTCCTGACATCCGTCACCACCCTCCTCGCCGTCCTCGCCCTCTTCGCCTTCGCCGGTGGCGTCATTCAGGACTTCGCGACGGCGCTCCTCATCGGCGTCGTCGTCGGCACCTACTCCTCGGTCTTCATCGCCAGCCCCCTCCTCATCCTCCACCAGGAGCACGTCGAGAAGCGCCTTCGCGGTTGACCCCCACACCACACCCTCTCCACGGGGGGCCGCCCACCCTGGGCAGCCCCCCACCATCGTCGGCCCCGCAACATGCGGCCTGCCGGAAAAAAACCTGGCGCCGCGCCGATTTTTCCCGATTCTCCCCTTGACAGATCTCCACCAGAAGTCTATAAAAGGTGGCGCTTCCCCCGAAGCACCTTCCCCGTTCAATGCAACCCGCTATGAACCCCCCGCGCCCCAATCGTCCGAACTGGCCGGTGAAAGGAGAGATCGTCTTGAGGAAGGACGCGAAGATCGCCATCGTCGTCATCCTGCTGCTCATGGTCGTCGTCGTCATCATCTGGGGCCAGAACCCCAGGCCAGACACCGCCGCCGACCCCTACGCCGACCAGACCACCATCACCATCGCCAACAACCCGGCACCCGCCACCCCCGATGACCCGCCCGACGCACCAGCCGACACCATCGCCGACCTCCGCCGCCACGCCCCCACCGCGCCGCCCACCAACGCCGACGCCGCCCCCGACCAGCCAGTCGCCATGATGAACAACCTCCCCCCCCGTGCCGAGCTCATCCACGAGGGCGCACCGCCCCCGCCCGACCGCACCGCCTCTGACGCCCTCGCCATCGGCCCCACAGACCGCCCAAGGCCCGTCCGCGACGCCAGCGGCGACCTTATCCCGCTCGCTGAGAAGCCCCTGCCCAAGCCAGACCCCAAGCCCGCATTCCTCGCCATCCACACCATCGTCAAGGGCGACAGCTACACCAAGCTCGCCGCCAAGTACTACAGCGACGGTCGCAAGTGGCGCCACATATACGACGCCAACAAAATCCCCCCCCAGTCCCTCACCATTGGCCGCAGAATCAAGATCCCCCATCTCCCCCAGCCCAAGGCCGCCCCC
>CAZDNN010000669.1:0-3449 GCA_964506385.1 uncultured Planctomycetota bacterium | reverse complement strand
GGCGCCGCCGCGCTCAGCATTGGGCCGGCCGGCCGCGGGCGAGCCGCGTTCGCCAACTTCCCCATCGACCCCGAGGGGGGGACGCTGGTCCGCAGCCCGCTCTTCCCCGCCCTGATGCACGAGCTGCTCCGCTCGTTGCGGCGCTCTGGCAGCGAGGAGTCCGCGACGCCAGGCCGCCCGTGGCACATCGACGTGCCCGCCGCCGGAGGCGGCAGCGGGTCTCTCGCGATCGCCGGGCCGTCGGGCGCCAGCGTGCCCTTTGAAGCGATCGCCCAGGGCGGGGCGCTCCGCCTGGCGCTCGGGCCGCCGGCCGAGCTCGGCTCCTACACGGTGCGGCGCGGCGACGCGGTCGTCGCGGTGGGCGTCGTCAACACCGACCCGCGCGAGAGCGACACCCGCGAGGTGCCCCTCAAGTTCCTGAGTGCGGCAGCCGACGTCGCGAAGGCGGGCGGCTGGGCAGCGGCGATGGAGGGGGCGCGCCCCGAGAGCGAGCGGCAGCGGCCCCTGTGGCAGTGGCTCGCCGCCTTCGCGGCGGCGGCGCTGGCGGGCGAGATGCTGGTCCTGGCGCTCTGGCGCAGCCAGCGACGTGGCGCCGCGGCCCTCCGCGCGGCCCGGGAGACGGCGTGATGAACTGGGTGTACCTGCCACCGTGGGGCATGACAGCGGTCGTCGCCGTGGCCGCCGGCCTGGCCGTGTGCCTGCTGCTCCGCGTCCTGCGCGAGCGGCGCATGGTGCGCCTCTGGCGGCACGTCGCGGTGGTCGTCCTGCGGCTGCTCGCGATCGCGGGGCTGCTGTTCGTGGCGCTCAACCCTACGGAGCTGCCGAAGAAGAAGGTCCGCACGAAGCCGCGGCTGACCGTCCTGCTCGACACGTCGGCGAGCATGGCAACCGAGGACGTGCGCGGCAAGACCCGCCTCGCCGCCGCGCTCGACGAGCTGCGGCAGGGCATGGCCAGCGTGAAGCTCCCCGAGGCATTCGTCCTCGACGTCCGCACCTTCGACCGTGCCAGCCGCGCTGCCCTGCTCGGCGATCTGAAGCCCGACGACGCCGTCGGCAAGGCCACGGACATCGGCGGCGCCCTCGACGCCGCTGTGGCGGACCTCGCAGGCGTCGAGAACCACGCGGGCATCCTCCTCGTCTCCGACGGCCGCGCCACGGCGGCCGGCAGCAACGAGGCCGCCCAGGTCGCCCTCGCACGCAACGTGCCCATCTGGGCCTGGTGTCTCGGCGACAAGGTGAGCCGCCGCGACCTGTGGATCGACATGGCGGCCACGGAGGTCATGGCCTTCGCCGGCGACCAGGTCGAGCTCGTCGCCGCCGTCGGCCACCTCGGCTACGCCGGCCACCACGTCCGCGTCGAGGTCCTCCGCGGCAAGCAGCCCGTCCGAACCGTCCCCGTCCTGCTCGACAGCACGGGCTCCTCGCGCGTCGCCGTCACCGTGACGGCGCCCGATGAAGGCGAGCACCGCTACACCTTCCGCGTGCCCAAGGTCGATCCCAAGGAAGAATCGACCGACAACAACGAGCGGGCCGTCTTCCTTCGCGTCATCAGCGGCAAGATCAAGGTCCTCCTCGCCGAGGGGCAGCCGCACTGGGACACGAAGTTCCTCGTCCAGTGCCTCAAGCGTGACGAGCACGTGGCGCTGACGGCGGTCTACCGCATCGGCCCGCGGCGCTTCTACTCGGTCGTCTCCGCAGAGGGACAGGATGGCCGCCGCGAGGCCGACCTGTTCCCCCGCACGGCCCGCGACATGAACGCCTACGACGTGATCGTCCTGGGCCGCGGCTGCGAGCACTTCCTGGACCAATCGGGCCAGACGGGCGAGCTGCTGACCGGCTTCGTCGCGACCCGCGGCGGCGGCCTGATCTTCGCGCGGGGGCAGCCCTACACGGGCACGTGCGAGCCGCTCGCGAAGCTCGAGCCAGTGGCCTGGGGCAGGGGCATCCAGTCGCCAGTGCGGCCCAGGCTCACGCCGGAGGGCTTCGCCAGCCCCGTCCTACAGTTCGGCCCCGACACGAGCCTCGACGACATCGCGGAGCGGCTGCCTGCGCTCGACCAGGCTATGGTCACCCGCGGCGCCAGGGGCCTCGCCGTCGTACTAGCCACGACCGGCTCGGCCTCGCCGACGTCGCCAGGGAACGTGGTGATGGCCTATCAGCGCTACGGGCAGGGCAAGGTGCTGACGCTCAACGCCGGCGGGCTGTGGCGCTGGGCCTTTCGCGAGAAGGGCCGCGAGGAGGACGAGACCGTTTACCAGCGCTTCTGGCTCTCCCTCCTGCGCTGGGTCGTCGCAGGCAGCGACTACCTGCCGGGCGCCACCGTCGCGCTGCGTACCGACCGCCGCTACTACACCGACGAGCAGCCGATCCGCTTCCTCATCACGACCCGCGGCATCGAGGCAGAGGCCTATCGCCCCGTGCTCGCCGTCGAAGGGGGCGCCGTCAAGGAGGAGCTCACGCCCGCACCCGCCGAAGGCGGCGGCTACACGGCCGAGACCGGCCCCTTCGTGCCCGGCCGCTACCGCGTCGCACTCCACAGCAACGTCGGCGAGCCCAAGGAGCTGACGATGACCATCGACGTGGTGAGCGCGTCGGTGGAGAACCGCGACCTGAGCGCGGCGCCCTACGCGATGAAGCGGCTGGCCGACCTCTCCGGAGGCCGCTTCCTCGCCACCCACGAGGTGGCCGATCTGCCGCGCCTCTTCGAGAGGTGGACCGCCGAGCGCGAGATCGCGGCCCAGCGCAAGCCGCTCTGGGACCACTGGGAGCTCCTGGCCGTCATTCTGATCGCCCTCGCCATGGAATGGGGGCTGCGCCGGTGGGAGGGTGTGATATGATAGAGGCACACGAGGAAGCCGCCATGGACCGCGATATCCCGAACGAGCCGCAGCCGGGGGTGCTCTCGCAGCTCAGGGGCGAGTTCATCGTCTTCCACAACGTGAAGTTCGCGCTCGTGCTGGTGGCGGCTCTCGGGTTGCTGGCGCTGGCGGTGGTGGGGCTGGACGCGGCGGTGGTGCTGGCGGAGGCGGCGCGCGCCCACGCGGGATGGCTGCTGGTGCTAGGCGGCGGCGCGGTGCTCTTGCTCGCCGTCCTCGGGGTCCGGCGCCTGCGCGAGCGATGGGTCGCGCAGACTGTCGAGGCCGCCGAGCCCGAGCTGGGCACGGCGCTGACCAACGCCGTCGAGTTGTGCGAGACGCCGCGCGACACTGCCGTGGGCGAGCTGCTCCGCCGCCGCGCCGTCGAGCGCGGCCGCCAGCGGGCCGCTGGCCTCCACGCCTGGCCCATCGCCCGCGACGGCATCAAGGCCGCCGGCTTCGTGGCACTCGGCACTCTCGGCCTGTGGCTGCTCGGCGCCGTGCTGCTCACCGACGTGTTCCGCGCCGTCCTCCCCCGCTTCCTCGACCCCCACGGCGACCTCGGTGGCGGTGCTGTCCGGCACGACGGTCTCG